>CAYSLG010000040.1:7044-7267 GCA_964431935.1 uncultured Gammaproteobacteria bacterium | reverse complement strand
GGTTCCGGTGGGAGAAGAAAGCTTAGGAAGAATTTTTAACGTATTGGGTGAGCCGATTGATGAAATGGGTGAAGTAAAAACAGCCCAGCTTGCTCCTATTCACCGCGATCCCCCTACCTTAAAACAACAGTCGGTAAAACAGGAGATTTTTGAAACAGGGATTAAAGTCATTGATCTTTTTGCTCCGTTTATCAAAGGCGGAAAAGTGGCTATTTTCGGAGGA
>CAYSLG010000040.1:0-7034 GCA_964431935.1 uncultured Gammaproteobacteria bacterium | reverse complement strand
CATCAGGGCGTTTCTGTTTTTACCGGCGTTGGAGAAAGGACCCGTGAAGGAAATGATTTATGGATGGAGATGAAGGAATCAAAGGTAATAGATAAAACCGCTTTAGTTTTTGGACAGATGAACGAACCGCCGGGAAACAGATTGAGAGTTGCTCTTTCTGGTGTAACCATGGCAGAGCATTTCAGAGACAAAAAAGGAATGGATGTTTTGTTGTTTATTGATAATATTTTCCGGTTTGCGCAAGCAGGATCGGAAGTCTCCGCTCTTTTGGGAAGAATTCCGTCAGCAGTCGGATACCAACCGACGCTTGCTTCGGAAATGGCAGCGTTACAAGAGCGCATTACGTCAACAAACAAGGGTTCTATCACTTCAATCCAGGCAGTATATGTTCCTGCCGATGATTATACCGATCCTGCACCGGTTGCAACATTTTCCCATCTTGATGCGCGCATTTCTCTTGAACGCTCTCTTTCAGAACAGGGATTATATCCTGCGGTTGATCCTTTGAGTTCAAGTTCAAACGCTCTGTCTCCCGACGTTGTGGGTGATGAGCATTATACAGTTGCAAAGGATGTTCTAAAAACATTGCAGCGCTATAAGGATCTTCAGGATATTATTGCGATTCTTGGCATGGAAGAATTATCAGAAGAAGACAAATTGGTTGTTTCGCGCGCGCGCAAAATCCAACGCTTTCTTACACAGCCAATGGCTGTTGCAGAGGCGTTTACCGGCCGCCCTGGAAAATACGTGCCGATAGCAGATACAGTAAGAGGATTTAAGGAAATTCTTGACGGAAAACATGATGCAAAAACCGAAACGGCATTTTACATGGCAGGAGGGATTGAGGAGGTTAAATAAATTTCTAATTTCTAATTGCTCTAATTACTCTAATAAAATCCCAAGTTCCAAGATGCAAGAAACAAACAATAATCAATATTCAAACTCCAAACAAATTATTGAATTATTGTAATTTGGAATTTGTTTGCATCTTGAGTTATTGGTTATTTTTTAGAAATTAGGTCAATTAGGGTACTTAGGTCAATTCTCGTATGTTACATCTCAAAATTATTACTCCAAAAAAAATCATACTTGAGGATGAGGTTGACTCGGTTACCGCTCCAACGGCAGACGGTGAAATAACCGTTCTTTCCCATCATGAAAATCTGTTTTCCATGTTGAGCGAAGGGATTATAAAAATCAAAAAAAAAGACCACGAACAGTTGTATGCTGCGGGCGGAGGATATATAGAAACAGACGGCGAGGATATTCGCATTTTGGTTTCACGCGCATATCACCAGAATGAAATAGACGAGGAATTAACGCAAAGAGCAATTGCCGAAGCAGGTGAAATTCTCAAAAAATCACAAGATCAAAAAGAACGCATTGAGGCATCCGCACTTCTCCGGCACTCCCTCATAGACATGAAACTGCTGAAAAGACGAAAAAGGCATGTATAATGGAAAGATGAATTTAATAATTGTTGAATCTCCAACAAAGGCGCGGACATTTAACCGGATTCTTAAAGGGAAGGATTATTTTGTTTTTGCAACATTCGGCCATATCCGCGATCTTCCTCCCCAAAAAACCGCTATTGACTACGAAAAGAAATTCAAACCGCAATATCAACTCATGCCGTCAAAAAAAAAGGTTATTGACCAGTTGAAAAAACTTGGCAGTCAAAATGACCAGATCATTCTTGCAACAGATCTTGACCGCGAGGGGGAATCAATCGCATATCACGCGGCATATATTCTCGGATTTATAAAGGAAAAATGGCCGGATTTTAAGATTGACGATAAAAAAAACCGTCTGAGACGTATTGTTTTTCACGAAATTACGCAGCACGCCTTGCATGAAGCGCTTGCTCATCCCGGTGAACTGCGTGTTGATTTGGTCAAAGCCCAGCAGGCGCGAAGAATCCTTGACAGGATTGTGGGATACGAACTTTCCCCGCTTTTATGGAAAAAGACAGGAAAAAATTGGTTGTCGGCAGGAAGGGTGCAAACAGTAGCGTTGCGCCTCATTGTTGAGAGAGAAAAAGAAATCGCAAAATTTCAAAAGGAAAAATATTTTCAAATATACGGATTATTTAAAAACGGGAATGAATTGAAATCTCAACTGATAAAAATAAGAGACGCAAACATTGAAATCCGTACCACAATCCAGTTGTTTGCCGGCGAATATCAATATACAAAAACAATTTTAGCCGACGAGAATGTTGAGCGTATCCAAAAAGATATTGAATCGGATTCTTTTATCATATCCGATATTAAGGAAGAAGTTGTAAAACGGTATCCTCCGCCTCCGTTGACAACATCACTTTTACAACAGGAGGGATTTCACCGGTTTTCCTTTTCATCAAAACTTGTCATGAAGCTTGCGCAGGATTTATACGAGCGCGGCCTGATAACATATCACAGAACCGATTCTTTCAATCTTTCAACACAATTTGTATTCCGCGCAAAGGAATTTATAGGGCAGAAATACGGCAAAGAATACGCGCTGGAAAAACCGCGCGGATATCGGACAAAATCAAAAATGGCACAGGAAGCCCATGAAGCAATCCGCCCGACACACCTGGATAAAGATATTTCGGAACTATCCGATAAAAAGGGTTTGACCGTAAACCACAAAAAACTGTATCGGCTGATTTTTGAGCGGGCTGTTGCAACGCAAATGAAAGAGGCAGAGATAAAACAGATAAAAGTTTTTATTCAAGGAAAAAAACAATATCTCTTTGCATCGGATTTCCAGCAGGTTTTGTTTGACGGATTTCTGAAGGTTTTGAATCCCGAGTTTGTATCAAAAAATCTGGAAACCATCCAATATGAAAAAAATCACACCGTCAAGCTGCAGTCGCTTGAAACGAAGGAAAATCTTACATCGCCTCCACCCCGCTACAATGAGGCATCTCTTATCAAAATTATGGAGGAGCGCGGGATCGGAAGGCCTTCTACGTACGCATCCATCATCTCGCTTATTCAGGAAAAAGGGTATGTTGAAAAAGACGGCAGGTATTTTATGCCGACGCAGCTTGGGACGGGAATCTGCGATTATCTTTCTTCTTCTTTCACATCTATTTTTGAAATAGGATTTACCGCTTCCATGGAAGAACATCTTGACAATATTGCAGAAGCAAAAAAAGACACTATCTCCACTTTGGCTGATTTTTATACACCGTTTCACGACATGCTGGTAAAACAAAAAGATGATAAGCAGGTGCTTCACATTGAAGAACAAATACATGAACCTTGTCCTCAATGCGGAAGCAATCTGACTCTTCGCTATTCAAAATTTGGTAAATTTTTTGCTTGTACCGCGTATCCGAAGTGCAAATTTACCAAACCGTTTCTCCGATTTGTAGATAACAAAAAATGCCCCGTATGTTTCGGAAGAATCGTGGTAAAATATACAAAAAGCAAAAAGAGATTTTACGGGTGTGAAAATTACCCGAAATGCAATTATTCAGCTTGGAAATTGAACTAAATGAGCAACCTTAAATACATTTTTATTTCTGGAGGCGTAATATCCGGTATCGGAAAAGGAACTACCGCAGCATCTATAGCTCTTCTTCTGAAAGCATCAGGCTACAGTGTAACGCCGATAAAATTTGAAAATTACTTGAATATTGATGCGGGCACAATTAACCCCATAGAACACGGCGATCCGTTTTTATGCGAGGATGGCACCGAGGCAGACATGGATATTGGAACATATGAAAAATTTCTCCATGAAAACATGGGAAAGGAAAATTTCGTAACCATGGGGCAGATTTATAAAACCGTTATTGACCGTGAGCGGAAATTTGAGTATATGGGAGAAGATGTTGAAGCGATTCCCTATATAACAAATGAAATAATTGATCGCATTCATAAAGCGGCAAGGAAGAAAAAAACCGATATTGTCATTGTTGAATTGGGTGGGACAGCGGGCGAGTACCAGAATATTTTTTACTATGAAGCTTCCCGGATCTTAACGCTCAAAAATCCGGGCGATGTTGTTCATATTCATGTCAGCTATGTCCCAACGCCAAATCATCTGGGAGAACCGAAAACAAAACCAACACAGCTTTCCGTAAGAACTCTTAATTCCATGGGTATTCAACCTGATTTTATTATTGCCCGTTCTGAAAAATACTTAGACCAAAGAAGAAGAGACAGGTTTGCATTGTTTTGCAATATGAGATCTGAAGATATTATTTCCAATCCTGATGTGAAATCCGTATATGAGGTCCCTTTGATTCTTCATAAACAGGAGATGGAAAAAAGAATTCTTGCAAAACTTGGCTTAACGGTAAAGAAAACCGACCTCAAAGACTGGGAAAATTTTATCAACCTTATTACATCCAAAAAACATTTTTCTGCTGAAATTGTTATTGTGGGAAAATATTTCGGCACAGGCGATTACCAGTTGAAAGATTCGTATGCGGCGCTGTTTGACGCAATTGATCATGCGGCGTGGCATTCTGATGTTTCCATAACTACCCGCTGGGTTGATGCAAAAAAAGTGGAAAAAGAGGGATCGGAAATAATCGGCAATCCTCAAGGAATTATTGTCCCGATCGGTTGGGGAGAGCGGGGAGCAGAAGGAATGATTGCGGCTGCAGGATATGCCCGCGACCGGAAAATTCCTTATTTGGGATTGTGTTATGGCTTACAGCATGCGGTTATTTCGTTTGCGCGCGATGTCTTGGGATATAAAGATGCAAACACGACTGAAAATGACCAAAAATCAACACACCCTGTCGTCCACCTGATTCCCGAGCAGAAGAAACATCTGGAAAAGCGCGCGTATGGAGGAACCATGCGTTTGGGTGCGTGGAATGCTGCTATCCAGAAAGATACGATAGCGCACGGAATTTATAAGAAATACGGAGGATTTCTTGATGAAAAAAAAGGCCTGACAAGCGAGCGCCATAGGCATAGATATGAATTTAACAATACATATACAAAGGAATTTGAAAAACATGGAATGACTATAAGTGCGCGATCGGTTGTTGAAAATCTTGTTGAGATTGTTGAATTGCCACAGTCATCACACCCCTTTTATCTTGGAACACAGGGGCATCCGGAATACAAAAGCAGGCCATTGTCTCCGCATTCGATTTTCATGGCGTTTATTGAGGCTTGTAAAAAGCAGAGTAAATTGGTACAATAAATAAATTTCTAATTTCTAATAAATACCCAATAACCAATAAACCCTGCCTACCGGCAGGCAGGCAAGATATAAACAAATTTCAAATTACAATAATCAAATAATCAAACTGTTTGGAATTTGGGATTTTATTAGAAATTAGGGTAATTAGATCAATTAAAGTAATTCTTAGAATTATGGCAAATACGATACAATACAACGACAAATCCTTTCATATCGGCGATACCGTGACGGTTGCCTACAAGATTAAAGATGGGGATAAAGAAAGAATCCAGAATTTTAAGGGTACTCTTATTAAAGTGCGCGGGGATGCGCCAGAGCAAAAAATGATTACGGTACGCCGGATTTCCAATATAGGGTTGGGAATTGAGCGGATTTTTCCTCTGTTTTCTCCGCATATTTCAAATATTTCTCTTGATAAAAAAACAGGATATTTCAAAAAAGCAAAATTGTATTTTATCCGCAATCTGACAGGTGCGGAATTGCGCCGAAAACTGTATAGACAGAAATAAATGGATTTTAAGTGTTTAAAATCATTCTCGCGGAAGCGGGAATCTATAGTATATTCTTCATGTCCCTTCATACAAAACATATTGGAGAAGTTGGAGAACAATTGACCGTTGCTTTTCTTCGAAAAAATAACTATCACATTCTTCAGACAAACTTCCGTACGCGCTTTGGTGAAATTGATATTATTGCGGAAAAAGACAAGAAGCTTGTTTTTGTGGAGGTAAAGACAAGAATAGGGGATCTAAAGGGGAAACCGTACGAATCAGTCCGCTCTCAAAAACTTCGCCATCTTCGCCGTATCATCCACTACTATATCCTCACCCATCCAGAATACAAAGATTACAAATTCGCCTTTTCCGTTGCCTCCATCATCCTCAATCCCGACAATACAATCCACTCCTTTAACTTTTTCCAAGATACTTCCTTTGCTTCATTGTATTAATATAATGAAGCGCAAATGGAATATGTCCTCGCTTAGATTATTAGGACAACAATTCAAACCCCCGGAGGTTGGTAATTTTTACGTTGGCTTACTAAGGTCGCCATCATAGCCTGGTTTTACCCGTTCCACTAAGGCTTGGTTTGAATTTATGTATTTTATGGTATTTAACAATAAATTATCCTTACTGCCAAAATCTTTTTTGGCTATATCATCAAACAGAGGTTTATAGTGGGGATGAAATTGGTTTGAACTGGAAATTTTATCAGAACCAACTGCTTTTGCTGCCAGTAAAAGTGGACCAATGTCCATCAAAGCCATCAACCTACCTCGCCTGTTATGAACAAGGCTATTGACAGCTATGACAGCTTCAATTTGCTGGCCATTATTATTAATATAAGGTGAAAGATTGGTCTTTTGCATTTCTCTTAAGGTAGTTTCAATATAAGCCAACATATAAGCTATAGTAAATGATTCTTTAATCAGAGTAAATTCCCGGACATCTTTATAAATCTGTTTTTGTGATGGGGAGATCCAATCTTGAGAAAAGACCTTGATTATTGGCTCAATACCTTCCGGTATGTTTGTCCCGCCCGGAATAACCTTTGGCCCCTCAGTAATTGTTTCTCCTGTACCGGACAGATAAGGCAGAAGCAGAGTAAACTCTTTATCTTTCTGTAACTGCTGAAAGGGGGTATTCTTTATCTGTGAAGTTGTGGCTGTTCCCCTAGTAATGATTGAGCCCTTTTCTTCTTGAACAGTACTACCCCATACCTTAATGGGAATCCCTGCTAAAATAATTTGGTTTGGGGGCTGGTCTTCCAGAAGCGGCCCCGCATAGTGCAAAACAAAATCTTTATAGGAACTATCCGCTAATTTATTTAGCAGTTCTCTTACTTCCCTTTTATTTGCCAGAGGCGCCAATTCCTTC
>CAYSLG010000039.1:4531-7392 GCA_964431935.1 uncultured Gammaproteobacteria bacterium | reverse complement strand
CCGGCAGGCAGGGTTTATTGGTGATTGGGTATTTATTAGAAATTAGGTCAATTAGGGTAATTAGAGTAATTCTTTTTACATTCTTTCCACCGTTTGTATTCCCAAAAGATGCAGACCGTTTTTAAGTACTTGCGCAACGCTTTTTGTCAAGGCAAGGCGGAATTGTTTCACGTCTTCCCGTTCTTTGAGAATGGGATGTTTCTGGTAAAAGAGATTGAATTTTTGTGCAAGATCATACAGATAGGTGGCAATCAAATGAGGAGCAAGATAAAAAACCGCTTCTTCAACAACATACGGAAACCGAAAAATTGTCCGTATGAGAGCTTTTTCTTCATCAGTAAGATGTGCAGAGTCAAATGCCGATTTTTGTACTTCTGATTTTTCAAGAACAGATGCGCACCGGACATAGGTATATTGAAGATATGGTCCGGAATTTCCTTCAAGAGAGACAGATTCGGTGAAATTAAATTCCACATCTTTTCCCGTGCTGTTTTTCAAAAACGCGTATTTGATAGCACTGTTTCCGACGCTGTCTGCTGTCGTTGCATCCGGGCGCTTCATAATATTCATCACTTCGTCCCGTGCAGTATCCAAAAGCCATTTTCCGGTAATAACGTTTCCTTTTCTGCTGGACATTTTTCCTTCGGGAAGTCTGACCATGCCGTGGGAAATGTGTTTTGTTTTTTTCGCAATATCCGGCCTGATTTCGGAAAGAACCGCAAGAAGCACCTTAAAATATTCATTTATTTGCTAATAATTATAGGAATAATAAACGTAGTATTTATTTCATTGCCGGTGACAACAATTGCCGTATCAAACGGATACGCTTCGTATTTTTTTACTGCAAGTCCAAGTTCTTTTGCTTCATATGTCGGCAGTCCCAGCGAATTGATGAATACGCGATTGTGTAGTCCGTACTTCTCGCCGGGGAAAATAATAGCCCCATTGCTTTCCTGAAAAATTCCTTTTTCAAGAAATTCTTTGACTATGGATAAGCCGATATCCCCGACTTCGCTTTCAAAAAAATAATAATCAAATCCATTCCCATAATTAGTATCGAGCCGTTTATAGATTGTTTCAAAATAGTCAAGGCTCCACGATCTTCCTTTTTGATATACGTTCAACAGGGAAGGATCGCGAAGATATATTTGCTTATTTATTGTGGTAATCTCATCTTTTGCAGTTTGATTTTCTTCAAATTGCCGCGCTCCTAATGCATATGATTCGCCAAGAAACTTTATCCGCTCCTGCAGTGATTTTTGCTCCAACTCCTCAATACGCATGGATTCTGTTTTCATTTTTTTCCTCATGCCCCATACGGATTTTGCAACATGCATGCCGACATCTCCCTGATAGTTTGCTCGCTTTACCTCTGCTCCTGCATATTCGTGAAGACGGACAAGCGATTCGCCGACGATATTACTGAATAAATGGCCGATATGGAATTCCTTAAACGGATTCGGATCGGTATACTCAAGCAGTATTTTTTTCCCTTTGTATTTTTCGGATTTTCCATACGCGTCTTTCTGTGCAAGAATTGTTTGCAGTTCCTGTATTGCGTATGGTTGGGAAATCCAAAAGTTAATAAATCCCGGCTTTGCAATGTCAATTTTTTCTACCCCTTTTGTTTGGGGAAAATTTCTTACAATGGATTCGGCAACGTGCATGGGTTGCTGGTGCAGTTTTCCGGCGTATTTCAACGCGGCATTGGACGCAAAATCCCCCATCTGAAAATTTGCGGGAAACTCCACATGGGGAGCGTCATCCCGAATGCCGATTTTCTCAAGAGCTGTTTTGAGGTTGTAAATAATTAAATCCCGTATCATTGGTTAATATGATAGCAAAATTTTCTTAACTCATCATTCAATATTGCATTATTTATACAAGTTTCATACAATAAGAAAGATGAGATATGAAAAATAAACTCGGTCTTTTTATTATTCTTCTCCTTTTATTTGCCGGATTTATCGGTGCCCGTTTTTTCATTTTTAACCAGGGAAACGTATATGGAAGGATAAAAGTTTTGTCTTCGCCCAATGCCAGCGTATTTATCAATAATCTTGCGGTCGGGAAAACTCCCTACGAGGACAAATATAAAGAAGGAGAATATCTTGTAAAACTTATTCCCGAAGGAAACGCAACAGAAACAGCTTCATGGCAAGGAAAGGTTCCTGCACACAAAAATACATTGACATATGTCAACCGCGATCTTGGGACATCCGATGTGACGTCAGCTGGTGAAATTTTCTCCATTACAAAAATGGATAAACCCCCCAAAAATAAAAATTACGGGGAAATTGCAGTTGAAACAGAACCGATGGGTGCAATTGTATATCTTGATAATGATGAAAAAGGAGTTGCTCCGGTTATTCTTCAAGATGTTATCAAGGGTGATCATGAATTATCCGTCTTTATGCCGGGATTTATTAAGAGAACTGCAAAAATAAATGTAGAGGGAGGGTATAAATTTACCGCTTCTTTTAAACTTGCCATTGATCAAAGTCAAAAACGGCAGTCGGAAATATTGAAAGAAGGAGAGGAAAAAAAAGCGACAGAAAGCGCGGAAACAAAAAAAACAACGATCACGATAAAAGGAACTCCGGACGGATGGCTGCGGGTGCGGGAAGAGCCGTCTGTTACGGCAAGCGAGGCAGCCCGTGTCAATGAAGGAGATGATTTTGAAGTTCTTGATGAAAAATCCGGGTGGTATAAGATAAACTACGAAGATAAAAAATCCGGTTGGATATCAGGGCGGTATACGAAGAAGACAGAGTAAAACGTGTACCGTAAAAAACAAATCTTATCTTGTTTTTTCTCTCCAGATAAATTTATTATAGAAGTAGTAGGAATATGGAATGATA
>CAYSLG010000039.1:2725-4521 GCA_964431935.1 uncultured Gammaproteobacteria bacterium | reverse complement strand
CGATTCCAACTTTATATAACGGCCAAAATTGTTTTCCGAACGCGTTTGTCAAAAGCTGCAGGGCTGCTGCCTGAATCAGTATTGATCCCGAAGAAACCGCATTAAATTTCAGAAAACCAAACATATACGATTTTATTGAGGACTCAATCTTTTTATATGCGAAACTCCAGATATTGTTAAAGAAAAAATTGGAAACAATCGCGATTTCGGCAATAAAAATCGCAGCAAGCCAATACATTTTTTCGTTGATTTTTATCATTTCAAACGCAACAAACGAAAGGCTGAAATCAATAATAAATCCCAATGTGCCCACAAGCGCGAACTTGATAAAAGAAGAGTGTGTTAAAACATATAAAATGGTTTGTTAATATACTGGAGCGAATTTATTTTTGACACTCCTTTTTCCCTGTCAACAAAATGAATCGGTACCTCTTTTATAACAGACAGGTTTTTTATTGCATGGTCAAGAAGGGCGACCTGAAATACATATCCTGAATATGTTTCAACATGGGGAAGCCCAGATTTGACAATCCATACTTTCATGGCGCGGTATCCCGATGTCCAGTCGGTTATTCTCAATTTCATAAAACCGAAACGGACAATAAGATTTCCCAATGCCGAAAATAATTTTCGGTACAGTGCCCAGTTTTTCGGAATAGAGCCATTTTTTATATACCGTGACCCTATGACAAAATCAGCCCCTTGTTCAATTGCCCGCAGAAAGGCAGGGATATTTTTTGGATTGTGGGAAAGATCTGCATCCATTTCAAACAATACAAATGGATTGAGATGCTTCATTGCATATGAAAAACCATTGACATATGCCTTGCCCAGTCCTTCTTTTTTTGTTGATATGACATGAAGCATGTGGTGTTTTTTTTGCAACGATTTAACAATATGAAGCGTGTTGTCGGGTGAATTGCTATCTACGATAAGAATATCAATGCGCCAATTTTTTATATGGCTTGTTTCTTCGGTGATGTGATTAATGAGGGTTTTGATGTTTGAGGATTCGTTGTATGTGGGAATGACAATAACTGCCTTTTTCATATTGTATTTATGTAATATTACATTACATTGCATTTTTTTACGGTACCAAACTCGTCAGCCTTTCTGAGATATGTGATTGGTATGTTTTGGTGCAAACACGTTCATTACATTACTTCATCAAGGCTTCCTCAAACAGGTGGTCCCTTAAAAAATGCAATTTTTATTTAACTGATGCTTTTAAAATACTCAATTGTTTTTACAAGTCCTTCTTCAAGAGATACTTCCGGTTTCCATTGGAGAAGTTTTTGTGCCTTGATTATATCGGGTTTTCTCCTTTGCGGATCATCCGCGTCTTTTTTCCGAAATGTTATCGGCGACTGTGTTTTTGTCATGGTTTGAATAAGGCGGGCTATTTCAAGAATGGATTTTTCCTGCGGATTGCCAAGATTAATAATCTCTCCATGAATTTGTTTTGTTGTTCCCAGAAGATACAGCGCGTGCACCATATCCGAAACATAGCAAAAAGACCGTGTTTGTGACCCGTCTCCGTATATAGTCAGCGGTATATTTTCAAGCGCCTGATTGACAAAATTTGATATAACTCGACCATCGTTTTTTTCCATATTGGGGCCATAGGTATTAAAAATGCGGGCAATCCGTATATCAAGAGAATGTTTTCGAAAATAAGCCATACAGAGCGCTTCTGCAAATCGCTTTGCTTCATCATAACAGGATCGCTCACCTATCGGATTAACATTTCCCCAGTATGTTTCCGTCTGCGGATGTTCCAGCGGATTTCCATATAC
>CAYSLG010000039.1:831-2715 GCA_964431935.1 uncultured Gammaproteobacteria bacterium | reverse complement strand
AAGAACAAATATCCCCGACCCGATTTTTTTAACAGCATCAAGTAATTTTTTTGTCCCGAGCGAATTAATAAGAAGTGTTTCAATCGGATATTTTTTATACTGTGGCGGAGAGGCGGCAGAAGCGAGATGATAGGTAATATCAATAGATTTAAGCTTTAATATATCAAAATTTAGAAGGTCTTCTTCAAAAAAATGAAACGACGGATGGTTGTTGAATTGCTCTATATTTTTTTTTGATCCAGTAATAAGGTTGTCAATTCCAAAAACCTCATGGTTTTGGGATAAAAGAAACTTAAGAAGATTTGACCCGATAAATCCGGCAACTCCGGTAATAAGAATTTTCATACTGATCTGCCGACTCCAAAATACATAAATCCCTCATCCTGTGTTTTTTTGGGATCGTAGATATTTCTGCCGTCAATAATAAGAAGGTGTTTCATGTGTTTTTTTACTTTGGAAAGATCAACCTGTTTAAACTCGTTCCACTCGGTGAGAATGCAGAGCGCCGATGCGTTTTCTGCTGCGTCATACGGATTGTCAGCAAAAGAAACAGTATTGTTCAGTATTTTTTTTACATTGTCTGTTGCTGCGGGATCGTAGGCTGATACGGAAAAACCTCTTTTTAAAAGTTCCTGGATAATATATAAGGAAGGAGCTTCTCTGATATCGTCGGTATTTGGCTTAAAGCTTAATCCCCAGATTGCTATTTTTTTTCCTTTTGCGTTGTGTGTAATTTTTTCAATAATATTGTTGCGCGCATGTATGTTTATTTGTTCAAGCGCATTGAGAAAAGAAACGTCAATGCCAAGCGATGCTCCCGTTTGAGTTAATGCTTTGACGTCTTTTGGCAGACACGATCCGCCGTATCCTACGCCGGGATATAAAAAAGACCGGCCGATCCGATTGTCAAGTCCGACTGCATTCAATACGGTTTCAACATCCGCTCCGGTTTTCTCGCAATAAAATGAAATAAGGTTTGCAAAGGATATTTTTGTTGCAAGCATGGCGTTTGACGTATACTTAATAAGCTCAGCAGAGGAAAGGTCGGTGATGATTCTTTTTCCGTTTATGGTGCGGTGAAGTTCAAGCAGTGTATCAATTGCTTTTTTTGAATTTGAGCCGATGACGACTCTATCGGGATGGAGAGTGTCATGAAGCGCGGTTCCTTCCCGCAGGAACTCGGGGCATGAGGCAACCGCAACATCCTTCTTCTTTTCCTTCTTGGTTTTATTGATGATATCAAGAACTTTTTTGTTGGTGCCGACAGGAACGGTACTTTTGCAGGATACAACGGTTAAAGGACGGGAAAGATGAATGCCTATTTTTTCCGCAACTTCAAAAATGGCGGTTAAGTCAGCTTCTCCGTTTGCTTTAGGAGGAGTGCCGACTGCAATAAAAACAATATCCGATTCTCCGATTGCATCTTTGTATTCGGTGGTGAAATGAATCCGTTTTGCCTGGAGATTTTTCTGCAGAAGTTCTTTGAGGCCCGGTTCGTAGATGATGGGATCTCCTTTTTTAAGGCGTTCTATTTTTTCTTTCGTATGGCCGACAACCCAGACTTTGTTGCCGAAATCAGCAAATACGCAGGCGGTAACCAATCCCACGTATCCATGCCCCACAAACGTAATTGTCATAATGTGTTTATGATATAAAAAACAGTTTAAAAAAGCAACTTTTGCAGACCTTGCTCAAACATACTCATGGGATGAAAATTATTTTTTTTGGCTCCTCCGAATTCTCAATTCCGGTACTCCAAGCCCTGATGTCTAAACACAAAGTGGTGCAAGTCATTACCACTCCCGATCAGAAAAAAGGCCGGGGTCAAATTTTAGCGTCCACAGTGGTAAAAGAATTTGCGGAAAAAAATAAAATTCCGGTATC
>CAYSLG010000039.1:0-821 GCA_964431935.1 uncultured Gammaproteobacteria bacterium | reverse complement strand
CAAACGGTTTCATGGCATAAAACGTATTTTTTTTGGATACCATGCCGGAGTCATATGGTCTTAAAGCTTTGCCTTTGAAATATTCTTCATAGGTTGTTGGACGGACGAGACGTTCATCCAAGCCGAATACTCTGGCAATGAGTCTTCCCGCTTCGTAAGGGGAATGGCTGCTTTGACCGACAACATGAAAAATTTCAGGCGAATAATGGGAAAATAAATATTGCAGGGAATACGCAATATCATCAATAAAGGTAGGAGTCATATTGCTATTGGCAACCATACTGATGGTTTTGCCCTGTTCAAGAAGATGCTTGATGGTGCGCACAAAATCCCGCTTCGCCTCAAACACTGCTCTATACGGATATGAAATCCGCACAATCATTCCTTCGTTTCCTATAATTTTTTCTCCCTCATATTTTGTTTTTCCGTATACGGCAAGAGGATTGGGAAGAGCGTTTTCATCGTACGGGGGATTTTTTCCATCAAATACGAAGTCTGTAGAAATATAAATAATTTTTTTGTTTTTCCCGCGCACTGCGTCAAAAATATTTCTTGTTCCTTCAACATTTATGGAGTATGCAAGCTCTGGTTCTTTTTCAGCTTGGTCAACATTGGTATAGGCTGCAAGATGAAGAAACAGATCAAAATCTATCTTATTCAATGTGCCGATTACCTGATCGCGGTTGGTAATATCGCATGCCTCCTGATGAACAGGAATAAAGTCAAAGTCATTGCGAAGAAGTTCTATGATCCGCGACCCGACCAGTCCGCTTGCTCCGGTAAGTGCTATAACCATAAGAAAATTTCTAATTATTTTATTC
>CAYSLG010000038.1:7098-7399 GCA_964431935.1 uncultured Gammaproteobacteria bacterium | reverse complement strand
AGGCGCTTGCCCTGCCGTTTATCATCAATGCAATCGGCAGTCTGCCCATGCTTTTTCTCTTATATACCATCCGGAAGCCCGTTTATTACCTATTTGCAAACATCATATTTTTCATGATTATAACCAGCGGATCGTATATTCTTATTCCAAAATTAAACGTGTTTGGTCCTCCGATTGCCATCTGGATAGGATTGATCGTTTCAACCGGCATTCTGTTTTTTGCGTCTTTCAAAGAATATAAAACCTCGCCAGACTGATAACAGATTGATAACAAATTGACAGCGCATTGATAAAAAATCGC
>CAYSLG010000038.1:5486-7016 GCA_964431935.1 uncultured Gammaproteobacteria bacterium | reverse complement strand
AGCCTGCCAGCGCTCCGTAAACCAACCTCGCAGGTTGATTATGGCGCAGTCCAATACTCCAAAACAGGGCTGTTTTCGGCGGTTTTTGCCGATTTTCTGACAAAGCCGGAGTTTTTGAGAATGGTCTGGTAGTCGTATCCATGAATGTCGCTTGAATAGGGGATAATAAAAAATTCTTTGTCTGTTTTTGCATCTTGCTCAACGCCGCGTATATCGCGGATTTCCTGCTTGGGATGGTAATATGCCACCGGGTCCGACGAGGTGTATATCATATACACCGGTATTTTTTCGGGAAGAAATGAGGCGAGTTTTTTCCAATTTTCTCTATGGAATTGAGGATTGAAAAGATATATAAGGCTTAACAGTACAAATCCTGAGACAATACCATATTTCTGCCATGATTTTTCCGCGCCGAATACCAATAAAATACTCATAACCGGAATAAGATAGAGGAACCGGAAATATTGGAGCAGGGGAGAGAAAAGGGAAAATATAATGCCTACAATCAAAGGGCAAAAAAACAAAAAGAGAAGAAATTTCTTTTTTAATCCTCCCTTTATCATAAAAAAGAAAATTACCGCAGTCCAGAATCCTGCAATGCCGTAATACCATAGTTTCGGTTCAAAACCGATTCTTCCGAATGAAAATTTTATAAAAACAAGCAGAAGATTTTTCAGATTTGCCGTCCCCAATACCGCGCTCCAGTTTGAGACGGTCTGAAGAGCGATGCGCGAATGAAGAAATTGCTGATATATAAGAGGGGAAAGAATTAAGAATGAAGAAGTAAGAATGAAGAATGAGACAAAAAATAATTTGTATTGTTTTTTGAGGAGAATATATAGCAAAAACGCGGCAATCAAAAAAACAGAGCCGTAAAAAGTATAGAAGCTAAGAATATTATTTACAATAAACAAAATTAAACATTTTTTTATTTTTTCTTTGTCATTTTTATTTTTTATATTTAATTTTTTATTTTTATTACCTATGTATTGCTCAAAACATATAAAAAAATATATAGTCAACGTCAAAAAAAATGTCGTCATCATATACATTCTCGCCTCCTGGGAATAATAGACAATCAGCGGATTGAATAAAAAAAATACCGCAGCCCATATGCCGACGGTTTCATTTTTCAGCATCCTGCCGATGCGATATACCATCCATCCGGTAAGAAGTGAAAATAGTACGGAAGGAAAACGAAGAGCCATTTCGGAATAACCGAATACAGTGGTCCATAATTTTAAGAAAAGATAATGCAAAGGAGGATGAAAATCCTGCAAAGAAAACTTGGTCACAATTTCCGAAAAAGAATACTCGCTCACCACCCGAGCGGTCGTTGCCTCATCAAGCCAGAGGGATTGGTTGAGAGCAATAAGGCGGATGAAAAATGAGAAAAGAAAAAGTGCAGGAAGGATATTTCTCATGTATGTTTTATTATACCGAGAAACCGTTGCTGTTTTTATATCAAGTATGGCGCGGGCCGTCCCGTCAAGGGCGGACGAGCCTCGCTCAAATTTTGTTTCAAAATTT
>CAYSLG010000038.1:4112-5476 GCA_964431935.1 uncultured Gammaproteobacteria bacterium | reverse complement strand
AGTCTGACTTGGCTACTGCGTCAAACTTAGAGCAAGTTTTACTTGTGAGCGGGATACGGGAGTCGAACCCGTCTCCTCTGCTTGGAAAGCAGACATTAAACCGCTTAACTAATCCCGCTTTTTTGTAAAAGTCCCATTTTTATTATACCAAAATTCACTTTGAAAATAAGTTGTACTTTACTATCTCCCAAAAAGCCCGCAGGCCGTCGTGCCACTTGATTTTTTTTCCTTCCGCGTACGTTCTTCCGTGGTATGAAATACCTACTTCATATATTTTTATATCCCGAATCCGTGCAATATGCGCTGTTATTTCCGGCTCAAACCCGAATCTCCTGCTTTTGAGATCTCTTCCGATAAACCGGATAAGGTCGCCCCGAAATACTTTGAATCCCGTCTCAATATCGGACAGATTCAGATTCGTCAGCATGTTGGAAAAGAAGGTAAGCGCGGTATTTGCAACATAATGCCAGAAATATAAAATTCTCCGCGGCTTATCGGTGACAAACCGCGATCCGTACACAACGTGCGCGCCGTATTTGAAAAAAGGTTCAAGAAGCAGGGGATAGTCGTTGGGATCATATTCCAGATCCGCATCCTGAATAAGCACAATGTCTCCGGTAGAATTCATAATCCCGTCCCGCACCGCCGCTCCCTTCCCCTGATTTGTTTTTTTGAATAGTGTCTTTATTTTGCCTTTTTTGTTTTTGATACTTAATACTTGATACTTAATACTTGATACTGTCTTATCCGTTGACCCATCGTCAACCACTATAATCTCCTTTTCCATCCCCAAAGAATCTGCCCGCATAACACGCTCCATCACTTTTGCAATGGTTTGTTCTTCGTTGTAAACCGGAATAATAATGGAGAGTGTCTGGAATTTCATCGTTCCCAACCGTGAGGATGATTGCGGTACCATATCAGCAAAGATTGTACACTATCTTCAAGCGAATGGCGCGGTTCCCAACCGAGAACTTGCTTTGCCTTTTTGTTTGAAGCAACAAGAAACGGAGGTTCTCCCCGGCGCGGAGTGGTTTTTTGTATGTCAAATTCCGCTCCGGTAATTTGTTGGACTTTATTGACAATTTCCAGCACGCTGTTGCCGGTGCCTGTCCCCAGATTTATTATTTCACTGCTTTTCCCGCCCAAAAGATACTCCAGAGCTTTTATATGGGCATCGTTCAAGTCAACAACATTGACATAATCGCGAATCGGCGTTTTGTCTGGCGTATTGACCTCGGGGGAAGTCAGGTAGAACGGCTCTATCCCCAAAGCTCCCCGCACCGCGTTCTGCATAAGATGGACCGACGGCTTTTTTGAATCGCCGATTAACCCGTCATCAGTTGCTCCGCACACGTTGAAAT
>CAYSLG010000038.1:0-4093 GCA_964431935.1 uncultured Gammaproteobacteria bacterium | reverse complement strand
CATGTACCGCAAACCTTTCAGCTGTGCATACCAGCGGATCATGGTTTCGCTCATCAGCTTTGATTCTCCGTACGGATTTTTTGGGTCGGTCGGGTGATGTTCGTCAAGCGCCAACTGCGCATCCCCGTACAACGCGCATGTTGAGGAAAACACCAGATTTAGAATATTATTCTTTACCATTTCATCCAACAACCGCTCTGTTGAACAGGTGTTGTTGGAAAAATACAGATGCGGATGTTTCATGGACTCGTCAACAGAACAGAAGGCGGCATAATGCACAACCGCATCAATATGTTTTTCCTTTTCAAAAACCGAAGAAATATTTGCAACAGACTCTTCATAAAAGCGGAGTTTTTCCGGACCGAATTGTTTCTGCAGTGTCTCAAGAGGCTGGCGGAATCCTCGGGAAACATTGTCAACCGCAACAACTTCGTATCCTTTTTGAAGAAAAAGATAGGTTGCAACCGAACCGATATACCCTCCTGCGCCGGTAATGAGAATTTTCATATGCAATAGAAATTATACCAACCTATTATTTTTTAAATCCATACACCCTATGGTAATGAATTCTTTTTTCCGCAATATAGATGCCTCCAAAAACCAGAAGAGAACCGATAAAAAAGTATATGGTCGGATACTCTGCCAAAAGGGGAATTGCAATAAGCACCGCAACAACCGGATCAATATACGTAAACAGCCCTATTTCCTGGCTTAACAGTTTTGACAAACCGTAATAATACAAATAGTATGCCAATGCGGAGGAGAAAAATACACCGAATACAATTCCCGTCCATCCCTGTATGTTCAACTCGGAAAAAGACCATTGTTTCAATTCCCATACCATCGCAGGAGCAAATGTCAAAGAACTGATAATAAAGCTCAAAAAAGCTATTTGAAGCGCATTGATTTTTTCCAGAACAGATTTATAAATAACCGTACTGATAACACTTCCCATTGTTGCCAACACAAACAGCAGGTTTCCTTCAATCTCTCCAAGAACCAAATGTTTACCATCAAGAAAAATAGGGGAGAGAATAATAAATAAAACACCGATAAACGAAATTAACATGCCTATAAAAACTTTAATATTTGCTTTTTCTTTCAGAAATAAAACCGACAGGAAAAAAAGGAATACCGGCCCGGACGATGCGATAATCGGAGCGTTGATGCTGACTGTTTTTTGCAAACCCAAAAAAAATGCGGAAATATTGAGCGTTATACCAAATAAGCTGCCCAGACAAATGAGAAGAAATTCTTTTTTTGTCATACTTTTCCATACCGGTGCAATAAACGGGATAAAAAGAAGCGAAGCGAAAAAAAATCGGATGAACGCGAGGGTGAACGGCGGGATATTTTCAAGGGAAAATTTGAAAATCGGGGGAGCAGCACCCCAGATAATATTGGCAATTGTTAAAGCAAGAATCGGATTCATGATTTTTTCTTATGCAGGTACACAATTAATTCTCCTATAATACCCGTCATAATAATTTGCATACCTACGATAATAAATAGGATACCAAAAAGAAGAAGCGGCCGCCGGTATAAAAGCACCTGGAAAAAAATCCGCTCCACAGCAAGATACAGAGTTATAATATATCCGAAGCTGAATAAAATTCCTCCGACAAATCCGAAAAAATGCAAAGGTTTTTCGGAAAACTGGTAAATAAAATAGGTTGTCAAGGTATCCAGCAATCCTGAAAAAAGTCTTCCTGTTCCGTATTTTGAAATGCCATGCATTCTTTTGCGGTGATCCACAACAACTTCCGCGGTTTTAAATCCGCTTTTTTTTGCAAGGATGGGAAGAAACCGGTAATTGTCTCCGTACAGAGGAATCGTTTCAAGAACTTCGCGCCTCATTGCTTTGAATCCGCAGTTAATATCGTGAAAATCAGAACGAAGAAGAATTTTCAGGAGAAGAAAATTGAAGATGGAGGAGGGGAGTGTCTTGAATATATTGTCTTTGCGATTTCTTCGCCAACCGTTTGCAAAATCATACCCCTCCGACAATACTTTAAGAAATTTTGGAATATCTTCGGGATTATCCTGCAGATCGGCATCCATACATATAACGACGTCTCCTTTTGATGCCCGGAATCCTGCAGAAAGGGCTTTTCCTTTCCCCAACCGTTTCTTAAACGGTACCACTTTGTCACGATCGTGATGAAGTGGTAATATATCAACAGAGCGATCTGTTGATCCGTCGTTGATAAATATCAGTTCGTAATCTATCTTTTCTTTTTTAAGAACATGGTGAAGTTCTTTTTGTAAGATGGGTAAATTTTCTTCTTCGTTGTGAAAGGGAATAATAATACTAAGCATAATTTATTTCATTTCTAATTTAGAAATTTTCTTATAAATTTCCAGCTGATTTTTTTTATATATCAGCTTAAATTCTGTATCGTTTCTTAACGCTTCGTATACGGGAATCAATTCTTCTTTCTCCGGATAATTATACACTTCATTACGCCGTATGAGGACATAATCCGCCAGACCATAATCGCTGCCGAAAAAATAATAATACCTGCGCGAGGTAAAAAAAGGAGCGAGTTGGCCCGTTGATGCAATGTTCAGCTGTTCGTTTTGCAGTATGTTACTCCACTGGGCAACATCGGATGATTCCTCCTGCGGATAGAAAAACGGGTGCATGTTTTTTTCCCACGAATAAGGAAGGGGACTCTTGACAAATGAAAATATGAGAGATGTGCCAAGAATAAGGATTATGACGTACCGAGGATGTAAAAACTCCGTAATTTTTTTTACTCCGTAGATTGCCGCGATAAATACAAACGGCTGTATTGCCGACGTATAATGAAAAATAATATTGCGCATATTCCAGCTATCCGATAACAAATTAATGGCGAATTCGGGAAGCGCAATAAGAAGGAGAATAGGGGAGAGGAGGGGCAAAAATGCCAGAGGGCCAAGGAGAAATAAAAAATATCTGGCGGTATCATTATGAAATACGTATTTTGAAATACTATAGGGATTAGTCAATATACCTATAATAACTCCTATAGGAGAATCACCAAAATCTCCGTAGTATTTGAGAGCAAAATGTCCGGCACCGCGAAAATAGGGAATGATAAGTTTCATCGAGATAAAAAACCACAAAGCGCTTATTCCTATTATTAATAATGGAAAATATAAGTTTACAGATATACCCCCGAGAAGACCTTTTTCACCTCCGAGGTGGCCGTTCTGACTGCGCCAGCCACGTTCGACGTGGCGGTCTCCTCGAAGGTATAAGTAAAGAACATACACTCCGAAAAAAAGCGCAATCAGGGATATTTGTTCTTTTGCGGCAATGCTCAAAAGAAAAAAGAGAAAACTTAGCGCGTATTTTTCTACAAGCCAGAAATAATACATAAAAAGAAGAAGGGAAGTCGCAAGTGCAACCGCATGAAAATCAAAAATATTTGCTCTCTGCATGGGTGTATACATCAGATATGCAAATGCGCAGACAAAGCTTAATACCTCATGGTATTTTTTTCTTTCCAATACACGCATTGCAATAAGAAATACTGCCCATGCTCCCAAGCCAAGAACGACAGATTGAAGAATAAGCAGTGTTTCCGGACCGGAATGGATAAAATACAGCAAAGCAATCGGTGCAAGAAGAATATCGTTATGTATCGCCATGCGCTTTATCTGATCCGATCCGAACGGGTCGGTCAATTCAAGAAACCTGCTCCAGTCGCCGGTCTGTATAGATTTATACGTATTAAATACCGTCTGATGCATGATTCCCAGATCAAAGTAGGAAGCATACAGCGTCCGGTATCGGAGGATGGAAAAGAGGGAGAAGTAGACTATATATGCAATAATTGATAACCAAAGCAGAATTTTATATGTATTTTTCATAATAAAATGAGCCTGTAAAAACGGCAACGGCTGGGAAGCCGTATTGTTTCCGGTTTACGTCTTACGTAACCGAAACGGGCATCGTTACCGTAACCGAAAAACGAGTTATTACTTGTATGCGTTATTTATTCCCCGAATGGTATTTTTCGTGGACTTCTTTCAACCGCATATTGGTTACATGGGTATAGATTTGGGTAGTTGAGATATTTTTATGGCCGAGCATTTCCTGTAC
>CAYSLG010000037.1:4745-7677 GCA_964431935.1 uncultured Gammaproteobacteria bacterium | reverse complement strand
GCTTAAAACATCAATATTTTTTTCCTGATCTTCTTTAGCCATTTCCCCGCCAAACGCCGTGACGATTTTTGTTGCAAATTCTTTAATCTGTACAGTATTTTTCATATTACTCATGGCGTCAAGAAGAAAACCGAGCGGATCTTTCTGCGCTGAAGCTTTTTGCTTTTCGTTTTGCGCAATATCAATAACAAATTCTTCTATTTTTGCCGCTTGAGATGGAATTTCTTTTCCATCATGCGTCAATCCTGCTCTGAATTTTTCCATCGTGGCTTTTTCATTTTGTTTTTCAGCTATTTTATTTGCATATTGCCGGACTCCTCTTTCCGTATAAAAAACTATTTCGCTTTGCAATACTAATATTTTAAAATCCGCTCCCAAAGCTCGCATTGTCGGATCTTTGTCTTGCAGGAGTAATCCTATGCTTTCATTGAAATTCCCTCCCAAGACAAGCGGACCGCCTTCTTTTTTTTGTCCTACTTCTAATCCGCCTGCAATTACTTTAAGTGCTTCTCGTGCGGAATCCGGAGTTTCAATGCCTTTTTTTGCAGCGTCTGCTTCTGGTTTTCCTGCAGTTTCTTTTGCATTTTTCGGTTGTTCTTGTTTTGGTTCTTCGGGTAAAACCAGCTCTCTTCGTGTTTCCAATATCTTTTTTGCTTCTTCAAGTTTTGTATCTGCGGGAATTGAATCGTCCAATTGACTTGCTTCATGCCGGATGCGGGCTTGTCCTTCTTCGGTATCTGCTTTTCCTTTTCCCGGAATATCATAAAATGGCACACTGTGCTTCTCCAAAAGCGCCTTTTTCTCCTTCAAAGCCGTAAGTTCTTTTTGCTGATCCGGCGTAAGCGACTGGGCGGTACCCGCACTCTCATATTGAGAGATATGATTTCCTAAAAATTGTATAAGTCCTTCAACCGGCATTCCTTCCATTACTGTAAATCCGTTTCCGTTTGCATCTTTAAAAGATTTCATCACGCTGGTTTCCCCTTTTTTTAATACCTGATCTGCTTCTTGGATGTGTTTTGCGGCAATTTGTTCTTGAGGGGAAAGAGGTTTTTTTTGATCTATGGAAGCTTGGAGCGATTTTGTATGTGCTTCTGCTGTACTGATATATACATCTATTATCTGCTTTCTTTGCATTTGTATTGCTTCGGCGGGCAGTCTTGGGGCTTCTGTTTGAACTGGTTGCGATTTAACTTCTGCCATATAGCTAATTTAATTTGCCATTTTGAACTGCAGTACTTTTTTTACCATTTCCTGCGCTTCCTCATATTTCCCTTCGTGTACTAATTGCGATACATGACCAACTGCTCTTTTTTCATATTTCTGTTCATATTCTTTCATCAGAGAAAATACCACCGGAGCAAGCTCGGGAAAATTGTCATCAAGCTTTACGGCGTTCATATACATTTCTTCTAACGTCATGTCTGGTTGTATAAGATCAAGGGCTGTCTGCGCCATGGATTGGACTTTTTCTTTCGGCGTTTCTCCTTTTTCTGCAAGGTCATGAATAATTTTTAAGACTTCTACTTCAATAAATTTGCGGAATGCCTCCGCGTTATTAATTTGAGGAAAACTGCTTGGATTCATATAAAACTACAGTCTACCCAATGTTTTTATAACGTATATATTTTGTTGAGGATTGAGATTTTGTCTAGCTTTATCCCCCAATCTGGACAAAAAACTTGGCTTTTTAATATTAAGTAAACCCATTGTTTGTACGATTGTTACAGGATCTCCTTTTAACGGAGCTGAATATGTTGCTTTAAGTTGGTCTTGTATTCCAGATTGGTTTGATAAATTTTCTAATAAGTGAGGTTGTAATAATTCCCAGATATTATCAGGAGGTTTTGAATCGTTCCAGGTTACAATAAACGGAGCCAGAAATTCTTGTAAAACCTTTCTATGAGCATCTCCCTCCGCTCTTTCAGGCGATCCTTCTGGAGCTTTAGATATAGTATCCTTTAATAAAGTATGTAGCACATCCTTAAATCCTTGTATTAAAGCTTCATTCCCCATATTAGGATTTTCTTCATTCATAATAATGAATCTATTCGGAAAAAAAACTTTTCAATAGTCCCAAACGTTGTTGTTTTATGATTCCGATATTTTCTATATCTTCTTGACTTTGCTGTACTTTGCCTTCCAATGCTTTCTGTTTTGCACGCAGACTTGAATCTGTATTTGCATATGCAACAAATGCAGGCTCTGATAACAAAAGCTTCGCTATCTTTTCTTGATAATCATTTATTTCCAGCGACGCTTCCGATCCTTTCTTTATATCAAAAATTATAGCATTTCCCTCTTGGCGTTGATCGAGGTTAATGGTTTCTTTTTTTTGCCCGGTATTGTCCGCGATAAATTTTACCAATTGTTCGTAAGCTTTTTGTCCGTACAAACCAATAACTTCCTGGTGTATTTTTGATTCCTGTACGGTAATTTTAAGCTTGGTGGTTTCATTGCCATTTTCATCTATTGTATTGACAAATGCATACTCCGGCTTATTTCCGCAGATTCTCCCTACAGAAAATTTGTAACTTTCCGGTTCAAGTTGTCCCACTGCTTTTCCAAGAGCTTCCTTATCGTCATCCGAAATATCTTTGTTTAATCCGATTTCTTCTTTTAGTTTCCCTTTCAGAAAATTAACAACTTCTCTACTTTCTCCTGTCTCCCCGGCAGATTGAAGCAATCTCATATATTTCAATGTTTGAGGAGCCAAGTATAAGAGTTCCGGTAGTTTATCTTCAAAAGCATGTGTGTTATCTGCTACTCTGATAATTGATTCTATATTTTTTCTTTGTACTTCTGGAGTTTGCGCTCCGCTTTCTAAAACAAAATTAATACCTGCTCCGCCGGAAGCATCTTTATCATGATATAAAATTCCGCTATGAACAATATCCAGCTGGTCTTCTGTAAATATTGTATTCCAAAGATC
>CAYSLG010000037.1:1098-4734 GCA_964431935.1 uncultured Gammaproteobacteria bacterium | reverse complement strand
GTCACTTGCTTTTTCCCGCACAAATTTTGCTCCCAGAACATTATGCCCTGCATCCTGCCCCCTGATGCCTTCTGTATTGATCGCATCTCTCACCGGTCCCATTGCGTATCCTAAATCATGGTATATCATGGCCTGATGAAGTATCAACCTATCCATTGCGGTTATCTGTACTCCTTGCGCTTGCAGCTGATTTGCCATTTCTATGGAAACTTTGATATTGTGATCAATAAGATGCCTTACTCCATGATCTCCAAGAAGATTTTCAATTGCCGCTCGATCCTGCCATGCTACTGCCGTTATATTTTCTGCAATTAAGAGATATGCCTGTTCGGCAGAAAGATCTTTTGCAAGCGATCCTTCAACCTGCGCGGATTGTAAAAGATTTATGTATTGTGTTGTTTGCTCCAAAACTGACCTGTATTTTGACTCGTTAAAACTCCCTTTTTCTCTATTCTTAAAAAATGACTCAATTATTTTTACTGCAGATTCTTGAATTTTTCCTTTTGTTGCTTCTCCAAATACCAATTCTTTTAACTCTTGGGGAATATCATCAAGACTTACACCTCTTTCTCTCGCGAATGTTTTCATTTCGTCAATAACATTTTGTTTTTCTGTTCGTACGTTTTCATACCGCGCTTGCAAGGCGTCTTTATTTTTTGGGTTAAAATGTGCAAGATATTCTTTTTCTCTTCCTGCTGCCGTTGCTGTTGCCGGCCTATTTTCTGCGATTATTTGAAGCGCTTGGCGATCTGGCGTGCCGGCAAGTTTTCCAAGATCAGCGCTAGTAAATATATTTGCTGGCGGCAAAGGAGGTTTTGCGGGAACTTTTGGAGTTTCTTGTATTGGTTTTAATTCTGTGATTGCGTCTGCCATAAATAAAAATAGTACTCCAAATTTTATTTTTTTGTCAAACTTTTTAATTTATCAAGCACTGCCTTTGTTCTCCCTTCTTCTCCTTTCAGCTCCAAAGACGCGTCCAGAGGATCTATGATGTTGACGGACAAACCGGTACCGAGCTCGAATCCGGCGCGGTGGACAAACCGGGGAATAATGCGAAGATACCAATTTTCTTTCGGATAGATGTAAAAGTTGTATCCAAACGGCATGGAAGATATGCGGTGATGACTATAAATGTGTTCAAGCCGTTTTAACATTTTTTGGAGTATTGTAACAAGATCTTGTATTTCTTCATCATTCATGTCGCCAAAAAGAGTATTTTCTTTTTTCGGCGCAATCCAGATCTCGTATGGCCACTGGGAAAAATCAGGGCAGTATACATTAAAAAACGTATTTTCATCAATGAAATTATTTAAAGGTTCCCGGGAAAGCGCATCCATGTTGATCTGACCCGGAATAACAACAATCTGCGAATGGGGATGTTTTATGGACGCTCCTGCATGTTCTCCATGATTGCAAAAAATCAGCACCTGACCTTTTTT
Source organism: uncultured Gammaproteobacteria bacterium (assembly GCA_964431935.1). Lineage (GTDB taxonomy): Bacteria > Patescibacteriota > Microgenomatia > UBA1406 > GWC2-37-13 > CAYSLG01. The sequence continues at coordinate 3,295 of CAYSLG010000037.1, read as the reverse complement.
CCGGTAAGAATTGTACCGTTCACGGTACGCATGGAATATCAGCGACGCATCGGCAAGAGAAAGATTTTCTATATCTTTATCGCAGTCGGGAGAATGGATGACGACTTCGTGAAAATCCGTGATCGGATATTTGTTTTTTATGACGCGGACTTTCCAGGTGTTTTCATCATGACCTCCTAATCTTATAACTTCATCAGACGTAAGTTTTTCATTCCCCGGACAAAAGGGACAAACAGCATGAGAATTATTCCCATTATTCTCCGGCCTGCCGATTCTCTGGGAAGATATGATCACCCACCGCTTTGACGCTACATCAGGAACGTATTTGGACATGAAAACATATAACGTATAATATACAACTTTATATTACATCATAACAAAATTTGCATATTTAAAAGTCCATTTGATTATTTTTCCCACCCATATCATAATAATAAAGTAATTTTACACGTTATACGTTATATGTTATACGTTTTATGAAACTCCTTGTATGTCTTGGCAATCCGGGAAAAGAATATGAGAATAACCGGCACAATGTCGGATATATGTTTGCCGATTATGTTGTGAATAAATATCAAATCTCTAATATCAAATATCATTATGATAAATATCTCCATTCTGAAATTTCTGAAATAGCTATAAACAACAAGCCAATTTTCCTTGCCAAACCCCAAACCTTCATGAACAAATCCGGCGAAGCTGTTTTTTCCTGCGTTACCCGGTATGCGTTAGATAGTATGCGAAATCTGATTGTTGTTCATGACGATCTTGATATTCCCCTGGGAAAATTCAAGATTCAAAAAGGAGAAGGCCCCAAGCTCCATAACGGCATTGAATCCGTAGAAAGACACCTTAAAACAAAAGATTTCTGGAGAATCCGTATCGGCATTGACAACCGCAATCCGGAAAAACGGATAGACGGAGAGACATATGTGCTTCAGGATTTTACCGCAGAAGAAAAAAATATATTAATAACCGAAATCTTCCCCAAAATCCTCACCAGGCTACATACCATATTATAAATCCGATATTTTTTATTACTATTTTGTTCTTATATAGAGCTTCCCCTCGCTCCGCAAACCAACCTCGCAGGTTGATTTTGGAGCGCTGTAATAACTTATTCTAAGAGAAATTTTTTTATTTCTTTAAGTTTTCTTTGATAGTCAATTTGATTTTCTACGAATCTCTTATATTGTGTACGCCTTCTTATAGATATTTCTGTTATGTGCTGAAAGATATTTTCATTTGCAATCAGACTATTGTAAGAAGAAAATTCCCAATTCTCAGGCTTTGAAACAAGACTATTTGTTGTTGGATTTAAATGAATATACCGGCTTACATGAAGTAACTGTTCATCTGTTTTAATCTGCACCGACCTAAATCTAGATTGCCACAGTGGGCCTTTTCTATCAAACTTTATATTGAAGTATCTTGTATAACTATTTTCTATATTTGAGATATAGTTTGAAAATAAATTAGGAATATTTATTCTAACTAACAGATGATAATGATCCGGCATAATACAATAAGAAAGAAATTTCACATATGATTCTGGTTCGTCATATGGCAATAAAATATTTGTATTTTGGTATTCTCCGTGAATTTTCTCGTATTTTGAAAGACTCAGAGAAACAGGCTTATTATTATAATAATTCAAACATCTGATAAATCGCCCTGCATTATCAGAATTTTGAAAAATCCCAAAATTTGCAATGCTTTTATTACATATGTGATACAGTCCTCCTTTAACAAATTTATCTCTTCTCATAAAAACAAAGGAGAAAATTGAAAATAATAAAAATAAGTCATCTTTCGGCTCTTTCTGGCGCTCCGCAAACCAACCTCGTAGGTTGATTTTGGAGTGCTAAGAGGTTCTGGAGATAACCGATTTTCAAGTTTTTTTGTATCTTTCTTCCTTTTCTTATACTCCCTTTAAAAGTTCTGCAAGTTTCATCTTTAGTTTTCGGGAGATTTTGTGCAAAGTCTTGATGCTTGGATTTGCCTTTCCTTTTTCAATGCGGGAAAGGTATGTACGATCAATGTCGGAAAGAGACGCCAGTTCTTCCTGGGAAAATTTTCTTTTTTTCCTTCCTGAAACAATCTTTTCACCCAACCTCTTATAAAAGAAGTTTCCTTTCATAATGAGGTTTAAGATACTACAACCCATCCCTAATTACTATGGACTATATGCTACAAA
>CAYSLG010000037.1:0-1088 GCA_964431935.1 uncultured Gammaproteobacteria bacterium | reverse complement strand
TGTTGTGACAATATAATTTTTCTTATATATGAATGGATTATATGCAAATACAGAATGATGGCTCTTTTTTTACAAAAAAGCTTTTTTATAATAGGTTATAATACCTCTATGCGCATAATGTTTTTATATATGTTTCCTCTCTGGGGAAATGGCAGCGGGGCATGGTTACGCCAGCTTATCCCTCCTCTTTTAGTGCGCGGTCATACCGTCGGACTTGTTTCTCCTGAAAAAAGAAAAATCGCAGGCGTCACCCAATATGTCGTCAATCCTCCACAGATAGGAATTTTCGTCGGCAATCCCGAATTAAAAAAAGCAAAAAAATATGAAGAAATGTCCGGCGTTGAAGTCGGCCAAATCTATACTTCATATGTCAATACCGCACTTGCCGCAGTAAAAGAATTTGAACCGGAAATCATCCATGTGTTTCATACTGCATTTCTTCCATCCGTTGCGCGTATTATAAAAGTGCTGTATGGAATGCGATATATTATCACAACGCACGGCAGTGACCTTAGTTATCTTGAAAAAGACAGAAGGCTTATCGGACTTATTAAAGATGCCAATAATGTTTCCGCCATGATTACGGCAAACAGCAACTTTACACGGCAATGGTATTTGAAAATGTTCGGCAGACAACTTACTCATAAAATACGCACCATTCCGGGAGGAGTTAATTTAAGCGATTTTAAAAAAGACGAGTCTTTGATTGAAAAAATCAATCAGACATATAATCTGCATGGTAAAAAAGTCGTACTCTTTACCGGAAGGCTTACCGTAAATAAAGGAGTTAAATATCTTATAAAAGCAGCGCCAAAAATCAAAGGAGAAATCCTTATTCTCGGAGACGGACCGGAACGTCAACATCTTGAACAGCTTATACAAGATACGAACGTTAAAAATGTAAAAATCTTAGGTTACATGAAGCCGAATAAGCAGGGATATTTTCACGCATTTTATGAACGGGCGGACGTGTATGTTGTCCCCAGTATATGGCAGGAACCGCTTGCGCTGGTTATCTTGGAGTCCATGGCGTCAGGAACGCCTGTTGTTGCCACCAAAAAAGGAGGTATCTCCTCTCTCGTCAAAGA
>CAYSLG010000036.1:6691-8113 GCA_964431935.1 uncultured Gammaproteobacteria bacterium | reverse complement strand
AAAAACGGAAAAATAACGAGGTCGTGGCTTCCGGCCATTTCTACAAATTCAGTTCCATAACCCTGTTTGAATTTTGTAAAACCGGACCATGGATTTTTTTCATCATAACCGAGAGGAAGAGAGCCCCACATGTCAAATGTTCTTGCTCCCAGTTTTTTCCCCAATCTGATTGCCTCCCACATGAGGATGTTGGACGCCATAAGATTTCTTTTTTCCTCGGATGTTCCGCCGTAGGGATAGTACAGCGTATCTTTGAAATGGAACAATTCATACGCGGCAAGGGGAGTCTCTTTATGATAGGCAATGAGAATATGGGCAATGCCGTTTTTCATATGGTCCCAGACTGTTTTATGGTACTGCGGATTATGGCCGAGATAGTTCTGGCGTCTTGTTGTATCAAAATACTGTGTGGAAAAAATCTCAATTCCTTTTTCGTTTGATTCTTCTTGTATAGTTACTTCTTTTTTCTGTGCAAGCTTTATGTTGTACCGTGTCTTGGGGTGCATTGCTTGCAGAAGTTCGTTTTCCGATCTGGTAAGGTCAAGTATCTGCGTCCATGGGGGGAAGAGAGGATGTTTGGATTCGCATAACGCATAACGTATACCGTATGCCGTTTTTCTTTTTTGGTTTGGTTCAAACTTAATAAAAATAACATTGTGTCTCTTTCCGTATGTATATAAAAATTCAACAACTTCTTCCGACGGGAAAACAGAGCGGGGAAGATAGCCGATGGTATATGGCGTATAAGGGAGAGGATGGAATGTTATCTGAAAGACATTCTTTAATGATGTATTGTCATATTCCCCAATCCGCAAAACATCAATTCCCATTGCTCTCCTTGCTTCTCCCCATTGCCAGGATTGAAGAGGATGGGGAGCATAGGAATTCCAATCGTTGGATGAAATTTCGGTATCGGTAATGATTCTGATCATATAATCACGGACTTCAAAATACACAATGTTTCTTCTGCAGATTTTTTCCAGGAAAAGTGCAATACCCGCTTTTTTCCTTTTTGAATAAGGTCGTTTCGCAATTCATTATGTTCCTTGAGTTCAACAAGCTTATTATATATATCTTTCTCATGTTTCGGGTCAAAATACAAGCAGGAGTCGCCGCCGATTTCAGGCAGAGCGGAAGTATTTGAGGAAACAACCGGACAGCCATGCATCATTGCCTCAAGAAGGGGAATGCCGAACCCCTCATAAAGAGACGGCATGACAAAACAAAAAGCATCCGCATACAATTGGCGCAGCGTATCATCCGGCACATAGCCAAGAAGCTCTATATCACTATCATTGAGCCGGGTGATTTCCCGCAAGATCGCATCCGTCATCCATCCCTGTTTTCCCGCAAGTTTCAAAACAAAATCAGGATATTTCTCTCTCTTCTTTTGGGATGATGGGAGTAAGCATTTTTATCTGG
>CAYSLG010000036.1:749-6681 GCA_964431935.1 uncultured Gammaproteobacteria bacterium | reverse complement strand
TCGTTAGGATGCATCACAATTTTGCAATCGCGATGACCAGTGTAATGATATTTTTCCTCGGTTGCAGTGTGCCAACATAAAGAATATAAGGATTTTTATTATTATTTTTTTCATGCTTCATTATTAATTCATCATGTTTCATTCGTTCTTCAAAACCATTATAAACAACTTCAATGGTATCTTCCGGAATTCTGTACCACTGTATCAAATCTTTTTTCGTATGCTCTGACACCGCTATTACTTTAGCCGCATTTTTTACGCTGTATTCTGTCCAGTTTTTCAGTTTGTACAAATCTTCTTTCAGGAATTCATTCGGATAATAAAAATAGGAGAGATCATGGATTGTCACAACGGTTGGAACAGGGGAGAATCGCGGAGCATAATGGGCAGGGCTAAAAAACACATCGGGCTTTTTCCCAAGAAAAAGAGCAAGGGGAAGAAACACCTGCGACCAGAAAAAGGGGAAAGGTAAAACAATATATCTGAAAAATTCCGATTCTTCCGGCATATCCTGCTGCGGTTTCCTACGAAGATATACGGTAAAATGAAGATTCTGTCCGGATTGTTTTTTGAAATAATGAAGGAGCTGAAACGTATAGACGGAAACTCCGACTTTTTTTTCAACATTTGCCTCGTTGCCGTCAATTCCAATGAGTATAGTAGATAGTTGCATTATGTTGACTTTTTAATTTTCCGGTACGCGATTTCCAGAGATTCTGCAATTTTTTTCCAGTTGTATTTTTCTTTCACAAGAAGATAGGCATTTTTCCTGATTGTTTCATACAATGATTTATCGGTTAATATTTTTTTGGTCTGCCGGACAAATTCATCGGGCGTGTTTGCGATAAGAACGTGAACGCCGTCTTGTACATCCCAGCCTTCCACTCCTGTTTTTGTTGAGATGATGGGAAGTCCCGCTGCCATTGCGGCAAGAATCTTCAATCGTGTTCCGCCGGGGCCGAAAATAGGCGCAAGAAATACCGTTGCATTTTCATAGACAGTCCGCACGGTACGGGTATCGTCGGAATCAATATCAACAACCTCAATACCTTTCTGATAGGTGTGAATTTTATTGCGGGCATTCTGACCTGCGATAGTAATTGTTGCATGGGGAAGGGAAAATTTTAATTTCGGAGCAATGGTATCAATAAGGTATTTTGCGGCTTCGGTATTCTGAAGCCAGAAAAAATTTCCCTGAAAAAGAATAGTTGGGTTTTCAAGCTTTTTTGGCGTAAGTTTTTCAACAATCATCTCTTCTCCTGCACCATTGGGAACAACAACCGGCTGCATTTTATCTTCCAGTTCGGAAATAATTTTTCTATCTGATTCCGATACGGTGCCGACAAGAAATGCTTTTTTCCAGTAATACCGCTCCCAATACTTTAATTTCAGAATATCAAGAGAGAAAAGAGGTTTGATAAAAAACGGCAGGGAATTGACAAAATGCTGATACACTTTATATTCTATCGTTTGCTCCAGAAGAAAAATGGGGATTGAAGTTTCCGGAATATGCGGCATGATATAAAAAGTCTCGGCATGAATGACGTCAAACCGTTCGCGTCTTATGAGCGATTCAAGAATTACTTTTGCTTCCTGGGAAAAATTGCGTACGACCAGAAACGGTTGAAGACTGAAAATTGACTTAAATATTATCCGAAGCTGCCATGGTTTTTCAGCGCGCTTGCAAAAATACACTTCCTTGCAGTAGGGGGCAAGCTGGGAGATGTATTTTTTTTGCTGGTCGTCTTTATATAATCCTATCAGTGTTATTTCATTATTGCGGCTCAGGTACTTCAATAAATTCAGCGTTCTAATCTGTCCTCCGGATGCGGGTGGATACGGAACATACGGCGTCAGCATGAGAATTTTCATAGACTGAAGAGCGTGAATTGGTCATTTTCAAATACAACCTTGAAGTTTGTTTCTTTTTTTACTTTTGGAATAACATCCTGGTGGTCGGTGAAAAAATAGCGGTAGCCGTCCTTTTTCAGCTCTTCAAGGCTTTTGAATACCGCAGGTGATCCGGTGCGGTTGGCAAGATACAGAAGAGTAGTGTCTCCGGTCGTATCGGTAACGATTTTGTCTTCGGGCAGGGTAAGATTGGAAATGATGCGGGCTGCTGACAAGAGATGTTGGGGAACGTTGTAATAGTCTTTGACGCGGTACTGGGAAATAAAAAATGAAAATGCAAGAATACCGATAACAATGCTGTATGAAATTGCAGGATGAAGAATATGTTTTTTATTGTGCAGTACAAAAACAATGCCGATGGCGCAAAATATCGCAAGCGCCGGCAGAATTAAAATCTGGTAATATTCATGCTGTACATTGCCTCCCTGAAATGTAAAAAGATACGCAAACGAAGAAAACGCAATACTGTGGAGAAAGATGTTTTTCTGTTTTGCAATAAGGCCGATGAAAAAAAATCCGGCGGCAAACCCTCCCAAAATAATATTATTTATTCTTTCAAAAAATATCCACCGGAAAAAGGCAGGCCGGAAAAAAATATTCTGCAATCCCTGATAGGTGTTGACATGGGAAATAAGCCATTCATTGAACGGAATTCCTTCGGGAAATTGTTGTATGTATGAGCGCCAAAGAACAAGGGGGAGAAGCGATATGGTTGCAAACAGATATACTTCAAACCGTTTCAGGATATTTTTCTGATACATTGCATAAAAAAGATACAAAAAGGAAATAGAAAAAAATATGACGGTTGGTTTTATCAAAAGAGCAGAGGAGAATAATACCGACGAAAGAATGATAAGAAAAATATTTTTCCGTTCGTTTTTAGCCTTATACAAAAAAAACAGGGAAACAAATGTCAAAGATACCGCCGCAATATCAGGGAGAATGACGCGGGAAAAATAGACAAAAAAAGGAAAAGTCGCATAGACAAACGAACCGGAAAAAGCGGCAAACGTATTTATTTCCTTTTTAAGAAAATAGTAAATAACGCCAATAAGCATGAGAGAAAAGAATATGGAAGTAAGCCTTCCGTACACTTCAAGGGTTGTTATAGGAAATATTTTGTACGCATAGGCAAAAAGAGCGTTGTACAGGGGAAATTCAACCATGCGGTATCCTTGGGGATTTTCTTTGCCGGATTGAATATTGGAGAGGTCATGATAGCGGGGACGCAGAAGATCAAACCCTTTTTGTACAAAATTGCGCGCAACAGACGCAGTATCTGCCTGACGCCACGAGTGAAAATCAGCCAACGGAGCGGTGAGTTTATAGGAGCGGAAGAGGAAGGCGGTGATGAGGATAGTGACGATGAAGAAGTAATCTAATTTTGTAAATATGGATTCTTTCATAAATTATTTATTTCAGATTCCGTCACGAATTTCATTCCTCCCGCTAAGCGGGACTGTTGGGGACCCTTTCATTCGCGCCACCTGTTCCTTGTCTAAATCCAAATATCCAACAATAAACCCCATCATTGCCCAGAAGGTAAAGGCAACTTTGGAAGCTTCAAACACGTCAATATATGTCGCATTGATAAGGAGACCGAGTATCGCATAGATTGCCGCTCGTATAAAGAAAGATACTTTCTTGTCCAGGAGTTTTGATTGCTTGTAAATAAAACGCATGAAGCTGAAGATGATAAGTAGAAATGTCAAAGTCCCAAACAATCCGAATTCGCCGAGCCACCGGAGATAATCATTATCGGTTGCCTCGGTGATAGTTGAGGGCCCGAGGCCAAGAAATATGTTGCTTTTGAATGCCGCGATTGCCCGGGGCCATTCCACCTGAAGCCGTGTTGCAAACGAAATATCGGAAACAACGGTATTTAAGGGTTTTAATATAGCCGATAACGAAGCTCCGATTTCATTTATTTCCTGAGGGCTTAATATTTTTCCTAATTTTATCTCTCTTTCGTTTATTTTTTGCTGGACGATCCCTTCTTTAAAAAGAGCAAATTCCGCAGTTGCGGTTTTTCCCGGCGCAGGAGGAAGGATCGGAGCTATGGCGGGAGGCGTTCTGTCGGGAAGCTGTACGTAAAAACTTCCTGCAGGCAATTCTTTTGTTGTAATTTTCTGGGGGATAAACACTTCTCCTGTCTGTTCATTGACCAGAATCTGTTTTATCTGCAGTGTTTTTAAAAATCTGTCAGTTAAATCCCTTGTCGTATACAATCCTATGGCAGTGATAAGAATGGCAAAAAATAGCGCTTTCCATTTTCTATTGAGGACGAGAAACGGAAAAATAACAAGGTAGGCGATTGATGAAATTCTTGACGATGTATAAAGAAATGCAAATACCGAAAGGGCAAAAAGAATGACATATCTGAATTTGTCCCACATCGCATATGCCGCAATGATAAAAGGAAATGCAAATACAAAATATGCCGCAAGATCATAGTGCCCTGCAAACGTACTTGAGATGCGCACCTCCGGGGTAAGATATAAAATACGGCCTTTTGCATATTCGGGATTCATGGTTTGTATCGCGGGGAATCCAAGGAATTTTTGGCCGAGACCGTACAATCCCACCATGGTGGTTGCAATGAAAAAACATATCATGTAAAACCAAAAATCTTTTTTATTTTTTATCGTTGAGGCGGCAACAAAAAAAACAATCATATATTCAACTCTGCGCAGCGTATTGAAAAGACCCACATATTCATACACAATGCTTCTCTGCACATAATACCCATAGAAAAAAGAAGCGAAAATCGCAGTCCAGAAAAGAAGAAACATCCAAAGAAATCTTGTATGCAGTTTTACCTTTCTTCTCAAAAGCTGGATGCAGAATATAAAAATAATAAAAGCAATAAAATAATCTTCCAAACGGATTGCAATATAGGTAAAATTAACAATTTTTAAAGGAATTTTTGGATACAGCGGGATGAAGAAGATAAAAACAGCAAGAAACATTTTTAACAGATTGTCATCAATCCATCGAAGCGATACGATAAGCTTGTTCATACGTTTCAACAAGGTATGTGCTGCCTTTCAGTTTTCCCAAGGCAATTGCTAATAATGCTTTCAATTGTAACAAAATCCGCAGGAAAAAAAGAGCTGATGTGGAATGATGTTTTTTATAAAAATACAAAAACCCTTTGTATACTTGTAAAATCGGAAATGTTTTTCCTTCGCTTGATGCCGATCCCAGGTGGATAATGCGCGCCTTGGGATAAATATACGTGTCATAACCGAGCTGTTTTGCGCGGTACAACAAATCAACCTCTTCCATATACATAAAAATATCCTTGTCAAATCCTCCTGTTTTTTGGAACAGTTCTTTTTTGGTAAAAATGCATGCGCCGGAAATCCAGTCAACTTTTTTTACGGCGTTGGGAGAAAATCTGGTCAATCCCCAATAGTCGCCTCTCAGAAAAAGCGCGGCAAAAACTACCGGAAGAGTAAAAAAATAAGCGGCAGACGGCTGTTGTGTCATATCTTTGTTGAGAAGTTTTGCGCCGAGAAAATGAATACGTCCATCATGTTTCGTATAAAAATCAAACAGATTTGCAATTGCATTGTCAAGAATAACAGTATCTGAATTCAGGAATAATATATAGTTTCCTTTCGCGCGCTGCACTCCCAGATTATTTCCCCTTCCGAAGCCGATGTTTTCTTTTTCAAGAAGAAGGGTGGTTATATCGGGATGGTTTTTCTTGAATTCCTGAAGCATTTCCTGTGATCCGTCATGGGAATTATTATCAACAACAACGATTTCGTATGGTATGTTTGAGGATTGAAGAGACGTGATGACAGAATCCAGGCAATTTTTTGTGATGTTTTTTGTATTGTAGGAGATGATGACGATAGACAAATCAGGCGATTTCATGCATACATTGTAGCAAAAAAATAATATTGCAGGACAAGGTGTATTAATAAAAAAGATATACTGGTAGGGACAGGTCGCGACCTGTCCCTACAATAAAATCAATCCGATATGGATATTTATCGTTAAAATATCGTAT
>CAYSLG010000036.1:0-739 GCA_964431935.1 uncultured Gammaproteobacteria bacterium | reverse complement strand
ATAATAAAAAGGGTTTTCGCTAGCATAGCTCAGCGGTAGAGCACTCGTTTCATAAGCGAGACGTCACAGGTTCGAATCCTGTTGCTAGCACAAATTCAAAATTCAAAGTGCAAAATTCAAAATTAAAATCTCACATCACAATTTCCGGCACAGTTATTCCTCATACACAACGCGGCAGGACGCTTGGGTATCCGACCGCAAATATTTCCCTGAAAGATTCCCTTGAAGAAGAAGGAATATATGCAGGATTCACCCATTATAACGGCCAAAAACTTCCCAGTCTTGCCTTTATCGGCGCGGCAAAAACATTCGGCGAAACGGAGAAAAAACTGGAAGTTCATATCCTTGATTTCTCCGAAAATCTGTATGGAAAAACAATATCGGTTGAATTGCTGAAAAAAATACGGGACAATAAAAAATTCAATTCGCAGGAAGAATTAATACAGGAAATAAAAAACGACGAAGCATGTGCAAGAAAGTATTTTAAGGAATATGGTAGTATTAAATAGATTCCCGCTTTCGCGGGAATGACAGAGTAAATAACAAGTTTAAAAATTAATATAAGTTCATATGAAAACAATTTCAAATACCGACATCATTCAAAAAGTACAGCTGGAAATTTCAACGCAGAGCTATGAAAAAAAAGCAATCATTGATGGAGTACAGATAGGTAACATCAAGCTTATGACCGGCGAGGATGGGACGTTTGAAGAGTTGGTGCGGCTTTACGAGCAGGGGG
>CAYSLG010000035.1:1462-8268 GCA_964431935.1 uncultured Gammaproteobacteria bacterium | reverse complement strand
TCCTTGCATCTTGCGTCTTGATAAAGGGAATTGTTTTTATTGCAAGCGGCCGCAATCCTTTTTGTACGCGCTTTTTATTGATTAAAACTGCGTTCGGGCGTGTTTCCCTTGTTGCGGCAATTGCGTCAAGAGTAGTATCCGAAACTGCCGTTCCAAAAATATCAACGAGAGGAAAAATCCTGCTTCTCTCAAATATACGGTGTTTCTTCAGGAAATTTTCAACATGAGTTTTTCTTGCCGCAAATGACTCAATATATTGAGAAAGATTATTTTTCTGCAGTTTTTTCTTGGTAATGCCAATCGCGACGCGCGAGGCTATGCGGGATGCAAAAAGAACAAGAGACTCATGACCTTTATGGAATCTGTCAAATGTTCCGCCTACCGCACTATGGTTATATTTATATTTCATATCACAGCTTCAAGAATAAAAAAAGCAAGATAGAGAAGAATCAGCACAATGCCCTCTGTTCTTGAAAGTATGTTTTTTGAACGAATAAAATAGAGGAAAAGAGCCATACCTCCAACTAAAAATAGAAAAGTCAAAATAAAGTGATTTTGTATAGAGACTGTTTTTCTATTAAGAGCTATTAATATGCCAAAAATAAGGGTATTTGCCGATGCCGAGCCGATATAATCGCCCAAAGCTATATCTTTTTTTCCCATATGTACTGCTCGTACTGCAAAAGAAAGCTCCGGAAGATTTGTACCTAATGACAAGATGAGAAGTCCGATAAGATATGCAGAGATATTATATTCTTGAGAAAAATATATGGCGTTATCAACAATCACCTTGCTTGAGACAAATACCAGAGCCACTCCTGTCATTATGGCGCCAATATGCTGAAAAATAGAAGAATGATCGTTTTGATGAAATCGGTCTTTAACTCCTTCCACCAACCCTTTTCTTTTTTGAAAAAGAAAAAATAATAAACCGTAAGAAACAATCAAAAAAATTCCTTCCGTTACGTGTACTTTCCGATCTAAAATTACAAAAGCGGGAAGAGCTATAACAAAAAAGGCAAGGAAAATTTTCTTACTTTTTAATTCCCCAAAAAGCTTAATTCCATTGCCGACAATCGCCAAAAGGGGAATAATTAAAAAAAATAATACAATCTGACCACCTATTAGATTGCCAATAAAAAGAGGAGGATTATTATCAATAATAGCATTAATACCAAGGGCAAGTTCGGGAATAGATGTAAGGATGCCCAAGACAAAAAAAGAGACTGCAAATGAAGAAAGGTTAAGTTTCTTTGAAAGCCTGTTAACTCCGCTTATCGTTATTCCGGCACCAAACCATATTAAAAAAAATGAAAGGATGAATATGATAAAACGACTTACCATATGATAATTTTATCAAAAAATAGAATACATCTTAACATGAAGTCAAGTTTTCAGCTGATTTCAAAACTCACACACTTGACGCTTCCTCCGCCTTTGAGATACTCACCCATCTCAATTTCCCATACGGTAAATCCCAGATCTTTACACTGATTGCGCAGTTTTTTGGATATGCCTTTTCCAACAACTATTGTTGTATCAACAACAACGAGATTGCATGCCATATGATTATTATCTTCGTCTTCCGTCTCTATAACGTAAGAAAAATACTGACGGATTTTTTTTAGTGAGTTTGCCGAAAATGCTTTTGGATTAACAATGACCGCATCGTTTGAAATTGGAGCAAGACAGGTGTCCAGATGATAAAAATACGGATTGATAAGTTCAAGATCAATTATCGGAAGTGAAAGCGCTTTCTGAAGATACGGAAGAGCTTTTTTTTCCGATCTGAATCCATGGCCAAAAAAATATCTGACGTGATTTTTCAGAAGATCCCCTTGCCCTTCAAAGAATATTCCGGGAGGAATCTTATATACCGTACATCCGAGATGTTTTTTGAGGAATTCCGCGGCAATATCTGCTTCCTTCCTGCGCTGGCGATATCTGAAATTCGCCTTGATAAAGACGTTTTCTTCAACGCACCCGAAGTTTGCCGTATATACCATATCCGGCAGCAACTGATTCTGATCTATCTCAACAACTTCAACACCAAGTTGTTGATATGCTTTTTTCAACTCGTTGTACTGCTTGACTACTTTTTCTTTATTTACCTGATTTTCTCTATGCATCCAGGGATTTATCTCGTACGCAATGGTAAAATATCGGGGAGAACACATAAGGATCTTTTTCATAGCAGATTACCTTCCCAAACCTATCGCCTCTTTAACTTGCAGGATTTTCTGACGGGATCTTGAGAGAGAAAAATCACGTCCGTTATTGAGTATGGTATCCAAATATTCTTTATCATCCATCAACTTTTTAAATTTCTCCTGAATTGGCACAAGAGCTTTTATTATTACTTCTGCCAAATCTTCCTTAAATGCCGCATACCCTTGTTGATTACAACGTTCTTCAATTTGAGAAATTGACTGGCGTGAAAGTTTTGAATATATCGTAAGTAGATTTGACATTGCCGGCTTATCTTTGTCAAAACGGATGTCTGATCCAGAATCAGTAACTGCACGTTTTACTTTTTCCCGTATGTTGTCGGGTGTATCCAAAAGATTAATCGTGCCTTTGGGATCTTTATCCGATTTACTCATTTTTGCCGATGGATTCTGGAGACTCATGATACGGGCTGCCGACGTATCAATCATTGCTTTCGGCTCTTTGAAGATTGTTCCATACGTGGCATTGAATTTTTGAGCAATATCACGCGTTAATTCTATATGCTGCGTCTGATCTTCTCCGACCGGAACAAAATCCGTATCATACAACAAAATATCAGCCGCCATAAGAGCGGGATAATTGAAAAGGCCGACAGACGTTGATTCTTTTTGTTTTTCGCTCTTATCCTTAAACTGCGTCATGCGATTCATCCAGCCAATGGGCGTTATACAGTCAAAAATCCATGTGAGATATGAGTGATCGGGATTTTCCGATTGGATAAAAATATGTGATTTATGCGGATCTATGCCGCAGGCAATGTATAATGCCGCCACTTCCCTGTTTTTTTCACGAAGAATTCGGGGATCTTGCGGTACGGTAATCGCATGAAGATCAACAATGCAAAAAATAAAATCATTGTTCAATTGCCCCGTTGTTTCATTGTTTTGAAAGTTCAGCCATTGCTGGATCGCGCCGATGTAATTGCCGATATGGAGATTGCCTGACGGCTGTATGCCGGAAAAAATACTATTACTCATAGTTACCGTGTAACGTGAAATTGCTGAATTTCCTCTAATAACGCTTTTGCTTCTGCGTTCTCGCGAAAATGTTTTCGCACCGGATCAAGTAATTGATCCAAAAGTTTTACGACGGTATTTTTTAAATCCTGCGGATGAATGAGTTTTTCCTGAAACGAATGTTCCAATTCTTGGTAAGAATAAACCGTGAGGGTCCCTCCCCATTTTTTAGGACGCTCTATGCTTATCTCGGCAAATTTTTCAAAAATAATATATTTGCAGTATTCCAAAATAGGATTTTCTTCAACAATTCCCTCCGGACAATATGCTTTGCTTATTTTTCTTTGAATATCTTCTGTCGTATCTGTCATAAAAATCGCGGTATCTGGCTTTGATTTTGACATTTTCCTGTCTATCGCCCGCGACACCGCATCTTCAGAGGAGGTGTTTGACGGTTTGCCTAATCCCATAAGCATGTGGTGACTGACAACAACCGGTTTCCAATACCCGAGAATGTTGCCGATTTCCCGGGCAAGCATATTGACTTTTCTCTGATCCATACCCAGTTGCGTTATCTTCGCGCCAAGGGTAAAAATGTCAGCCGCTTGCATGCAGGGGTAAATAATCTGCGCGGCACTTAAATCCATTGACTCTTCCCTCCCCATGATCTCCGCAGTGCGGATAAAACGCTTTATGGAATTGGTCCGGGCAATCTGAAGAACCAGTTTCCAATAATCGCTATTCTTTACCAGATCAGACGCCCATACAAATTCAACATTTTGTAAATCCATGCCGCATGCCCGCCAAACTTCAATAAAATATCTTCCTGTTTTCTGGATTTTTTCCAGATCTCCTCCCATTTTGTTGTTTGCCCATGCATGCCAGTCTGCAACGAGCATCTTGAATTTCACGCCGGCTTTGATCATTTTATTTACGTTGATTGCACGAAGAATTCCTTGGGCAATATGCATCTGCCCCGAAGGCTCAAATCCGTCATACGCGCTTAATGCTTCTCCGCTTTCCAGAAGTTTTATCAGATCTTCTTCCGTAATAATTTCTTCTCCAACCTGTTTGATGAGATTGGTTTTTTCCTGAAGTATCATAGGGATTATTATATACAAATTTTCAATTGCTTTTTGCGGATTTTTATTTCACAATACTAATATGCTTATCAAACCTTCCGAACTTATTGTAGCAGATTCGTATGTGCATAATTATGAAGAGCTGTACCGGAAAGCGATCATACACCCGGAAACATTTTGGGAACATATCGCTCATGAATTGCTGTGGTTCAAACCGTGGAAAAAAGTATTGGAATGGAGCTATCCCTATGCAAACTGGTTTACGGGTGCTCAATGCAATATTGTATACAACGCTCTTGACCGGCATCAGAAAACAGATGTAAAAAATAAAATAGCTCTTCATTGGGAGGGTCAAGACGGAAAAAAACGATCATTTACCTACAAAAAACTTCATGAGGAAGTATGCCGTTTTGCAAATGTCTTAAAATCGCTTGGCGTACGAAAAGGAAACCGTGTCAGCATGTATTTGCCTCGGGTGCCCGAACAGTTTATCGCGATGCTTGCATGCGCAAAAATAGGAGCGATTCACTCTGTCGTGTATTCAGGGTTTTCTGTTGAAGCCCTGAAAAACCGCATTCTTGACGCCGAATCAAAAATAATTATCACCACAGACGGGTATCATTTTCGCGAAAAACTCATTGACACAAAAAAAATCGTTGACGAAGCGGTCAAGGACATTGCACATATTAAACATGTTATCGTAGTAAAAAGAACCGGAAACGAAATCCATATGCGTCATAACCGCGACCTCTGGTTTCATGAGGAAATAAAAAAGGCAGACACGCTTTGCCCAACCGCCATCATGGATGCAAACGATCCTTTGTTTATTTTATATACATCCGGAACAACAGGAAAGCCGAAGGGTATTGTCCATGCTCATGGCGGATATATGGTGGGTATTTATGTTACCCTAAAATGGATTTTTAATTTGCAAAGCGACGATATATATTGGTGTACTGCCGATCCCGGCTGGATAACCGGCCACAGCTACATTGTATATGCTCCGCTTATAAACGGCATAACAAGCTTTTTATATGAAGGTCCCCCTGATTTTCCCGATCCGGGTAAGTGGTGGTCTTTGATTGAAAAATATAAAATCACCAAATTCTATACCACGCCGACCGCAATACGGTCGCTCATGCGTTTCGGCGAGGATATTCCAAAAAAATTTGATTTGAAATCGTTAAAAATAGTGGGAAGCGTTGGCGAACCCATTAACCCTGAAGCATGGCTCTGGTTTTATAAACATATCGGTCGTGAAAAATGCCCCATCATGGATACCTGGTGGCAGACCGAAACAGGTATGCATATTATTTCCCCGCTTCCTTCTGTTCCCTTGAAGCCGGGATCCGCATTCAAGCCATTTCCGGGAATTATCATTGATATTGTTGACGAAAAAGGAACATCAGTACCGGTTGATACACAGGGATATCTCGTTATAAAAAATCAATGGCCGGCAATGCTCAAGGATGTATATAAAAACCCGGAGCGGTATAAAGAAACATATTGGGAAAAAATACCGGGCGTATATTTTACCGGAGATTTTGCAAAAAAAGATAAAGACGGGTATATCTGGATTCTTGGCCGCAACGATGATGTGCTGAAAGTATCCGGCTACCGGTTCGGGTCTGCAGAACTTGAAAGCGCATTTGTTGCCCATCCTGCCGTTGCCGAAGCCGCGGTCATCGGCAAACCACATGAAATAAAAGGAGAATCCATCAAAGCATTTGTCATACTGAAAAAAAACATCAATCCAACCGATAATCTGAAAAACGAATTAAAACTGCAGGTGAGAAACATGGTCGGCCCCATAGCAACGCCTGACGAGATAGAATTTGTTGACTCGCTTCCCAAAACCAGAAGCGGTAAAATCATGCGAAGAGTCCTGAAAGCAAAAGAGCTTGGACAGCCATTGGGAGATGTATCTACGCTGGAGAGTTAGGATTTATCCAGAATTTTGACAACTGCTTCGGAAAATTCGTTTAGAACATGAGTATTTAATACGTAAACATCTTTTTTAACAGATTCTTTATAAAAAATTTTTAGTTCATCTATACCTTGTTGTTTTAATCCCAACTTTCTTAAGCGTATTACGCCTCTTTTGTCAAATGGATTTAGATAATAAGCTAAGAATTCCCAATCGCTTTGACTTCGCTCGTCTTTTTTTCCAAAATATGCTTTCAAGCTTTGAACTGTTTGCTGCTGAATATTTTTGTCGAGCACATCCATGGTTTTCAAAAAGCTCTCTTTGCGGTCATCACTTACTATCTTTTCCTCTGATCCAAATAACTGTCCGGAAACGATGGGAATGCAAGGAATTGATAATGTTATATCTTTTCGCGTTATATGATATTGTTCATATAATTTTTCTTGTAATTCCATAATAACCCCAACGTGAACGGAAAGTGCTAAGGCGAAAAGACAAGGCGATTTAGCCCGCTTAACTCTACAGCACAAACATATTTTAATCAAATGGGGTTAATTTCTTCTGCTTCATGTGGAAGAACTAGGGGTAAGTGACAAAACTTATAGCAAACCA
>CAYSLG010000035.1:580-1452 GCA_964431935.1 uncultured Gammaproteobacteria bacterium | reverse complement strand
ATTCATATCCTAATTCTATTTCATCATTGATTCGTTTTAATACGCCGGGGAATTCTAAACGAACAAGTGTACGTGCTTGAGGATCATTGAGAACATGATCGGTAAAATCTGTAAAATCTCTATACGTTCTGATTGAGCGCTTATCAGAAGATCGCTCTTTTCCTTTAGTATGTAAAACAGGATCAAGTAATATGTCTTCAAGAAGAGAAAGTATTTCTTCTTTTCTTTCACCTAATTGAGATAAATAATTTGTTATTTCCGGATGACTCATCTTCAAACGCTCAACTCTTTCATCAAGTGCTTCTTTTTCATAGGGAGATTGCCATTCTAAAAGAGATCGAACGTATGTTTTTTTAACTAAAGAGACCTGTTTGAATTCTGTCTCTCCGTTTATCTGATAAAACGCTTGTTTTTTGCCTATGTTTCCAATCACTTCATCAAGTTTTTTTTCATCTATTTGTGATTTTGAGAGAATAATGAACTCGTCACCTCCAAGACGAGCAATATAACAATCTTGTAAGCCATTTGTTAAACCGAGTGCAGTTTCACGCAGTAATCTGTCGGCTGCTTTTTTGTCTACTTGATTAGCGTTGAACAAACTCCCAACATCTAACATTGCCGTAACATTGTATCCATTACGCGTGAGAATACGAGCCATTCCGGCAGATAAAACCGGAGCCGGCCCAAGAGTTTCGTTATTATATGTATTACTAAATTGTTCCGGTATACGGAATGTATCTCCTACACCAAAACCATGTATATACTGCGTCATTCCCCTATCAAATATGTACTGACCAAAAAAATTAACTAATTCGGAAGATTCTGGCAATTTTAACTCATTAAAAATGTTTTTCTTTTGCGTTTGATAGGTA
>CAYSLG010000035.1:0-570 GCA_964431935.1 uncultured Gammaproteobacteria bacterium | reverse complement strand
TTTCCTTTTGTCTTTTTCTTGCTCGCTGAACTAACAGATCTCTCGCTACAAAATCTCTTGCTATCTGTTCAGGTACGCCTTTCTTTTGCATCATGTCTGTTACTTCCTGAGGATGTTTTGTAAAATCTTCTAGTTTTATTTCCGACATATTGTTATTTTATTATAAAAAAATTTGTTACACTATATTCCATGAATTCAAAAGAATTCAATCATCTTCACAACCTTTGCAAACTGATTCGCCGGGATATTCTTGTTTCAACAACTGCAGCAGGTGCAGGACACCCTTCTTCCTCACTTTCTGCAACAGAACTCATGGCAACGCTTTTTTTTGGCGGATTTTTGCGGTACGATACGGAAAATCCTCTCAATCCCGCAAATGACCGTGTTATTTTCTCAAAAGGACATGCAAGCCCGCTTCTCTATGCATTATATCACGCAGCAGGAGTCATTTCGTACGAAGAATTGCTTACCATGCGAAAATTTACTTCTGTATTGGAGGGACATCCGACACCGAGATTTCCCCCTATTGAAGTTACAACAGGAAGTCTGGGACAGGGATTGTCTGTGGGA
>CAYSLG010000034.1:2214-8271 GCA_964431935.1 uncultured Gammaproteobacteria bacterium | reverse complement strand
GCAAAAAGCAGGATGATTGACGTGGTAATAATAAGCTCTATGAGGGTGAAGGAGCAACCTGTCTGTAAAATTATGAGTGGAATGTATGCCGCTAATTAAATGGATTCATATGAAAAAATCTTGTGTTATACGAGCGTTTTCCCTTATTGAGGTTCTCATTTTTGCTTCAATCCTTAGCCTGTTTTTTGTCGCCGCTGCCGCAATTATGACCGTATCTTTGCGCAACATGAAATTCAACGAACATAAAATCTTGGCAACGCGCTATGGAGAAGAATTGCTGGAATGGCTACGGGGAGAAAAAGAAGACGATTGGAAGGTTTTTTTTAATAAAGCCCTTCCCAACACTAAAAACTATTGTTTTAATACAAGCCCTATTCCCGATGTATGGCCGGCCGAAGGTCTCTGTGATACAAATAACTACAGCTTGGTTACATTTCTTAAGAGAGAGACTCTCTTAAGCGTGTCCGCAACAGATGAAAAGCAGCTGACCGCAAATATCACCGTCCAGTGGAAAGAATTGGGGAATACCCATTCCGTAACATTAAAATCGGTATTTGCGGTAACAGAATAAATATAATTCTGAATTCTAAATTGAATAACCGTTTATAACACACATATGAATAAAATCTATACCTATGTTTAAAAACAGACATATTCACGGTTATACTCTCATAGAAATGGTCGTTGTCATTGGTGTTATTACCATTGTCCTACCCGCTCTTTTTTCAATCATCATCACCATTCTCCAACAGCAGTCAAAAATCTATCAATTGCAGGAAATAAAGCGCCAAGGAGATAATGCTCTTACCGTCATGGAAAATCTTATCCGAAACCGCGCGCGGACGCTGTCTTTTAGCCCAAATTTTGACGAAGCAAACCAGATCTGCAGAAGTCCGCAGGAAGAAACTTCCGGGCCGTATACGTCGCTTTACTTTAAGGACGATACCGGAAATTATTTTCAGCTATATCTTAACAGTGCAAAAATCACTTCACAATCGGCCATACTGAATAATATTGTCAACTCCGATCTTACCGGTTCAAAAATTCAGGTTGATTCTTTTTCGCTTTCCTGCGTAAAAAGGGCGGAGTTCTCAACACCCCTTATCTCAATTTCTTTTTCTCTGAAATACAAAGACTCATCCCAAGACTCTCCCTCCATGACGTATCAGACAAAAGTAAAGATGAGGAATTAAATTTCCTGTATTATAGATATTGACTATTCACCAATTTTTTTCCATACTGTAATGATATGGCAGATACGGCATGTTCTATTGAAGTGGGAGAATCTTTTATCACTATAGCCGACGCAAAAAAAAACGGCAATCTTCTTGACGTTTCAAGTATCGGCATGGCGGAAAGTTATCCGGCTTTTTATCAGACCGATTCGGAAAAAGCTTCTGACGCCCAGGCGGCGACTATCACTTCTTTGGTAAAAAAAATGAAACTGTCAAAACGTAGCGCCTCGTTTATCATTCCCGACAGCTTTTGCTACAACCAAATCCTGGAAATGCCAAAGCTGAATGAGAAGGAACTCATATCCGCAATACGCTATCAGGCAGACCAATTCATCCCTCTTCCTCTTGAGGAAATACATATTGATATTGAAATACTCTCTGAAAATACCGCAAACAAAACAGTATCCGTTCTTATTGCCGCGGCTTCAAAAAAGGTTATTGAAAAAATACAAAGAACCGCAGAAACCGCAGGATTGATTCCCGATTCCATAGAAACAGAATTAAGCGCATCCGGCAGATTTTTTTCGGAAATTCTTGCTTTGCATGTAAAAAAACCGCAGGAAAAACAGGAGGGAATTCTTCTTGTCAATTTTTCGTTTTCAACTTCGTCTCTGTATTATTTTGACCTGACAAAAAATATTATCACCCATACGCATAATTTTAACGTCGGACTTCTTTTGTTTCTCAAAGAAATAATGGTCAATTTCAATATTGACCAAAAAAGAGCAATTGATATGCTGCGGACTTTTGATTTTTCACAGAACTCAAGCGTTAATCTGACTCCTATCCTTACTCCTGCCGTCAAAAACTTTGTCTCACAGGTTACTCTGTTTTTCCATTCTTTATCGGAAAAATATCGTCTCAAAGTCAACTCAATCGGTATATATAACGAAATTGTCCGTTTTCGCTCGCTTTCAAAAGTGCTGGAGCGGTACTTTGCCCTGCCAACATCAATTATTGATATACCGCCTCTTTTGGTTAAAAAGACAGCGGTGCACTATACCCAAACAGATTTGCCGTTTTATATCCCTGTATTTGGAGGAAACCTGAAATGAAAAAAAAGGGAATCAATCTGCTGGTTGACACATACAACTACCGGAAAGCCGAACTGGTTTTTTTGCGGTTCCGGGTTGGCGTATTGGTATACGGGTGCATCCTTCTTATTCTGGCTTTTGCCGCGTTTTGGAAAAATATGCAGGAAAATAAGGAATTGACGCGTCTGCAGAATGAAAAAACCATTCTCCTGCAATCCCTTAAACAAAAAGCAAACATTGAAGTACAGGTAAATTTACTGAATAAAAAGGCCGAATACGTGGAGAAATTCCTCAAAGACGACGCTCATTTTTTGCCTTACTACAACCTTTTGACAGGAGCGCTTAAGGAATCTTCCGCGTCTTCGTCTATTGATTCTTTCCAGATTGACAAAAACCGCAATACCGAATTCAAAGTTTTATTTCCCTCGCTTGAGGAGCTGATGGTTTTTTTCAAATTGATTGAAGAAGATGCGTTTTTGGGAAAATTCAACAATCTTAAGCTCAATGGTTTTTCTGCATCAACCGCCGGACTTAAAAATTATGAGCTTTCCTTTCAGGGAACGTTCAATATTCTCAATGAATCTCAAAATTAAGCCATACATCAAGTTTCTTTTGAAGGAACATCTTGCATATTTTTTCCTGACTGTTCTCATGATTGTTCTGACGATCTTTTTCATTGCTTCTTTTTTTTCAAAAACATCTCAGACAAATCAGAAAAAACAAGACGTGAAAGGAGAAATTGCTGATCTTCAGACTCGCCTCAATCTTGTAAACGCCGTAGGAGAAAAAAATACGCAGGATATTGCAGACGATATCAAATTGCTCAATACTCTTGTTCCCGATGTTGAGGATTATTTTTCTATTCTGTATACGCTTGAAAATCTTTCCATGCAGACAAATTTTTATATCACCTCATATATCATCAACCTGAAGGAATCTTCGTCCAACACATTGGCGCTTATCATCTCGGGTGAAGGAGACCAAGAGGATTTTCTCAATTTTCTTAATCAGTACAATTTCGCAGGAGGAAGGCTTCTGACTGCGGACAAAATTGAACTCGGATCCGATGTGGGAAACCAAATAAAATTGAATATTTATGCCTACCACCAAAACGTATCCAAAGAAACCCGTATTGCAAAAACCGACGCTGAAAAACTTTTGAAAATTATAAAGCCGAAAATCAGCATTGCATTAACCCAACAGCAAGAAGTGCCAACAGGAGGAGAACAACAGGAAGATTCTCAATACGAAACAAAGACTAATCCTTTTTGACAGGTGTTTTTTTCATATACTTCAGAAGTTTTCCCATGCCTTCGGATATTACCGCTCCCTTTGATGTCCATTCCTTCAGTTTTTCCGGGTTAACGGTAAGAACAGGAGGATTGGCCAAGGGGTCGTAAAACCCGATATTTTCAATATACGCGCCGTTTCGTTTTTTGCGCTTATCAAGCACAATAATCCGGTATGACGGCTTGCTTCTTTTTCCCATTCTCATGAGTCTGATTGTTGCGGGCATATGAATTCAGTTAAAAGTTAAAAGTTCAAAGTTTCTGGTTGATAATTTTAACATTATTTTTTAAGGGCGTCAAAGGCAATTTCCGCAGCCTGTTCTTCCGCTTCTTTTTTTGATCTGCCTTCTCCTTCTGCAAGTTTTTTACTGTTGAGAAAAACGCCTATTTTAAAAAACCTATTATGATCCGGACCCTGCTCCTCCAGCACCTTATACAAGGGGATTGTTTTGTATTTTGCCTGCATAAGCTCTTGCAGTTTGCTTTTTGCGGACAAATAGGTTTCTTTTGCAATAATCGTGTCCAGCGTGCCCTTGAATAAGTATTTTACAACAAAAGAAAATGCAGTTTCAAAATTCTTGTCAATAAAAATACCGGCAATCAGCGCCTCAAAACAGTCGGCAAGAATATTGGTATTTGTTCTTCCATTTCCCTGTTCTTCTCCGCGGGAAAGATGTAAATACATCCCAAGATTCAGATCTCCTGCGGCAACCGCCAAACTTTCAGTGCGTACAATTGCCGATTTTATATCAGTATATTCTCCTTCATGCAGAGTCGGATAATTCTTATATAAATACATTGACGTTATAAGGGAAAGAACGCTGTCGCCGAGAAACTCAAGTTTTTCGTTTGATGGCAGATAAAATTGCTTATGTTCGTTCAGGTATGAGCGGTGAATAAATACATTCTTCAGCAGGTCCTTGTTTTTAAAGATAATGCCGATTTCTCTCTCCAATTGTGAAAAATTTTCGGTATTCATAAAAATTTAAATGGAATGTTCTTTCTTATATTCTTCCATTATATTCCCCAAAACGCCGTTTACAAATGAGAACGATTTTTCTGCACCGAACTCCTTTGCCAGCTCAACCGCCTCATCAATAATGACTTTGTACGGGTGTTTTTTCTCAACTAATAATTCGTAAATGCTCAACCGGAGAATTGCCAGATCTGTTTTTGCAATGGTTTCCAAGGAAAAACGGGAGGCGGAAGCCCGAATTTTTTTATCTATCTCCTCCAATGACGCAATAATTTCTTCTGTCTGTTTTTTTTCTTCGGGATGGGGAATATTGGCAGTTGAATGATGAAATCCCCATGAAAATAAATTCTGGACGATCTTCATTCTTCTTGAATGACGCACATCTACCATATCGGATTTATGTATTACAATATTTGCAGGTGCGATGCGGAAGTTTTTGTTTTCCGCAATTCTTGCAGACAACAAGGGACGCAAGTCCTATGGCTTTTGAGGCGAATGCTTTGCCTTTCCTGCGTGTTGAATGTTTTCTTTTTGGCAGTGGTGTCATAAAAATAGTATACCATACAAATATCACTTGACAAATGTTTATCATATATTCTATGATGAAAGTTATATGAAAAACTCCATAAAAGGTTTTACGCTTATTGAACTTTTGATCGTTATCGCGCTTCTTGGAGCACTTGCAGTCGGACTCTTAGCTGCCCTTGACCCTTTTGAACAATTAAAAAAGGGAACAGACACGGGTACTCAAAATACCGTATCCGAAGTACAAGGAGCAATTATCAGATACTTTGCCATCAAGACAAATATGCCGTGGTGTCCGACAGGAGCAAGTTGTCCGGCTGATCCTTCAGGGACTGCGCTTTCCGTTGAACCTATGGCGTCATCAATCACCGAGATTGTTTCAACCGGTGAGTTAAAAGCCGATTTTATAACGCTTGCCGCAAATAATCTTGCGAAAATCTTTGTCACCGGATCACAAATTAATTCTGAAGTAACCGTGTGCTATAAGCCAACATCAAAGTCATTTATAGCCAACCCTAACACGAAATTTACAAAAGAGGGTCTTGATACATGCGGAACAACCGATCCAACCCATGCAACATGTTACTGGTGCGTAAAGTGATGCAGGGGATAAAATCCTTCACGATGATTGAGCTCATGATAGGTATTGGGATTATGAGTATTCTTTCTTCTGTTCTCATTCCCACATTTTCTTCTTCTCTCAAAAAAAGCAGAGATGCAAAACGGAAAGGAGATATTGCAAGTATCCAAAACGCTTTAGAAGCGTATTATACCGATACAAAAACATATCCTTCGTCATTACGTTACGGATCTCCCTTGTGCCATCCGGGAGGATGCAATGTCAAAACCTATATGCAAAAAGTTCCGGCTGATCCGGGCGGATCAAGTCAATATGTGTATGAATCTGATGCAACAGCATATGCATTGTATTCCTGCATAGAAAACAACAACGATCAGGGAAAAGGAGTACAGCAAGCCGGATATGAAAAAAACTGCGG
>CAYSLG010000034.1:0-2204 GCA_964431935.1 uncultured Gammaproteobacteria bacterium | reverse complement strand
CATCCTAACGGTTGCAATATAAGAGTCTACATGGATAAAATACCTGCCGATCCTAATTCTGCCAATACATATTTTTATGAAACTGGCGGAAATACTTACGCTTTGTATTCCTGTGTAGAAAATGCGCAGGACCAGGGAAGAGGAATACAACAATCGGGATACAGTGTCAACTGCGGCGCATGCGGAACATGCAAATTCTCTCCAACCGGAGGATCTTCTATTGTTGTAAACCAACCGACCGCAACTCCTGTTCCCCAGCAACCAACTGCAACGCCGGCGCCACAACAGCCAACAGTTACTCCGGTTCCCCAAACACAATATACAACTGCCTACCGCGATGAAGACAATGACGGATATACTGTCGGAGGAGCTCAACAGGTTGCGCTTGAAAACGGTTCTCTTCCGTCGGGATGGAAAAGCAGTTTCTCTGCCCAGGTTGATTGCGATGATAAGAATGCAAATGCATATCCCGGTTCTCCTGTTTATTCAGCAACTCCACGAAGTGATGGCAGTTGGGATTTTGATTGCGACGGTACGGTAACTCTGGATCCATGGTGGACATGTAATACGACTTTGCCCGCAGATGCCTGCTATACGTCAATGCCAAGCGGAGTCAGCGGATGGGTCGGCAATACTATTCCAACAACCTGCGGTATGACAGGACAAGCTTGGCGACATTGTTTTACATCTAACGACTCATGTATGAGTGGCTTTTCATATGGATGCAAACCCTGCACTGCTGGATCTGGTTATTGGGTTAGATCAGACAATTGGTTCAGGCAATGCAAATAAAAATTTTCTTTTCGTATGAATAAAAAAAATATAGTAATCGGAGGAATAGTAATTGTAGTAATAAGTGTCATTGTCATTTTTTTTAACATTTCGCAGTTAAACGAAAAAAAAGATTTGCACATATCAATATCTTCTGTTGAGAAACTGAAAAATATTACAGCGGTAAACCAACCGCAAACATCTCAAGGCAGTGTTTCGGTGCATTCTTTAAGCGCTCAGGGAACATACTATATTATTTATCTGAAAATAAAAAATAATACCCAACAAACATATATAGTAACTCCATCAATGGTTACCGCAACCGATTCGTCAGGAAATAAATACCAACCGCTTCTTTTCAATAACAATGTATTTATTCCTCTTTCAAAACAAGCGATAAGTCTTTTCAGCCAACCAGTTCCTTTTTCTCAAGCGTATAATAGCTATCTGGCATTTGATTTTCCTAACGGGATATATAATCCGTCTCTTTTGATCAATGCTCCTTTTATAAAAAATGGGGTTCTGAAAATTGAATAATATGAAATCCACAAAATCTTTCACCCTCATAGAACTCATGATTGTCATTGCCCTTATGGGGGCGTTGACTGGGCTGATTATTGGTAATTTCGTAACATCCTTGAAAAAAGGAAGAGACGCAAAGAGAAAGGGGGACCTGCAAAGTATCAGAAATGCAATTGAATCATACTATGAAGACAAAAAATCATACCCGACAACTATTGTTTTCGGCGGAAAATTATGCGAAACCGCGCCATGCATCTCATCCGAGAAAGTATATATGTACAAAGTGCCGGCAGATCCTGTCTCCGGATTTAATTATGTATACCAAACCGATGTGTCAAGTTATTTCAAATTATATTCCTGCATAGAAAATACAAAAGACCCGGGGGAGGGAGTATTGCAGTCTGGCTACAGCGCAACCTGCGGTGCCTGCGGAACATGCAAGTTTGCAGTAACGAGTACAAATACAACGCCATAAGAAATCATTATTACCTCATTGTCGTCTGCCGCGTTTGACGCAACTTCGGGATTAAAAACCGTATTTGTGCGTATTTGGACTACATACTTTAGCCCATCCCAACACTCCATTTCACTTCGGAGGTGGAACGTCTTGTTGGAACAGGCTAAATTAGGCACTCCAATTACGCACGAAGCTGGTTTTTTGAATTATATTTACAGGACTCGTCTCCCACGCTCCCTTTGTCATCCCCGCGCAGGCGGGGATCCAGTCTATAATATTCTCTATATGAATAATCTTTACTTTGTATATATCCTTGCATCAAAAAGAAATGGAACCTTATATATTGGAGTAACCAATAATTTGAAAAAAAGAGTATGGGAGCATAAACAAAATAAGGTAGACGGATTTACAAAGAAATATAATATTCATTATTTAGTGTATTATGAAACTCATG
>CAYSLG010000033.1:6905-8374 GCA_964431935.1 uncultured Gammaproteobacteria bacterium | reverse complement strand
CTATGGCACAGTATGCAGGAAGGATTTTTTTGTTCCTGACTTTTTTTGTTCTCCTCTTTTCTTCGTTTCACATCATCAGTTATTCGCAGGAAATTGTCTTGACGCAGTCAAAAGTAGTTTATACCCTTCCCTATCCCGGATTATTGCCGGACAGTCCCCTATATTTTATAAAAGCAATCCGCGACAAACTCCTTGATATTCTGACGCGGGATTACCAGAAAAAAGCAGACTTGCATCTTCTGTTTTCCGACAAGCGCGCGGCAATGGCAATTGAGTTAACGGAAAAAGGAAAAGACAAACTTGCCCTGACAACGATTTCAAAAGGAGAAAAATATGCGCTCCGTATTCCACCTCTTC
Source organism: uncultured Gammaproteobacteria bacterium (assembly GCA_964431935.1). GTDB lineage: Bacteria > Patescibacteriota > Microgenomatia > UBA1406 > GWC2-37-13 > CAYSLG01. The sequence goes on along the minus strand of CAYSLG010000033.1, from coordinate 8,017 downwards.
TTGAAACGTCAAAAAAACAGGGAGTTTCACCGAATGCGGATTTTGTGTTAAAAGCAAAATTAAGCAATACGAAGCACAGGGAAATCATAGAAAATTTTCTCATGAAGCTTCCCCAAGGGCAAGCCATACACATCAATGAAATTTTGAAAATAAATGAAAATGTGAGAAAGGGTTTGGAAAAGTTTTAAATCCGTTAATTCTTTAATCCGTTAATTGTGTTGTTAATCCTCCCATTACCCCAAGCACTACCATATTCTGTTGCAGTGTTAGCCAATAATGGTCAAACAGTCCTGTTATAAGAAGTGCCCCGCATACAAATAAAAACGGCGCATTTTTTAGATTTGTTTTGATTATTTTTGTTATTGCATATACAACAAATCCGAATAACCCGACTCCCGCTTCGGCAAAAAATAAAAGATAGATATTATGAACGGGCTGCAGAAAGAAAAAGGAATATTGTATGGGAAATACATTTTGGGCAATAAGATAGTTGCCCGTACCGACTCCTGTCAAAAAATAACGCTGTATTATTTCAACAGAATTCTGAAAAAGAGTTATTCTTTTTTGTATGGTAAGAGGATCTCCCTGGGCTGATATAAAAACAAAAGCAAGGCCGGAAAAAACAAGGATGCGCGCCGCAAAACAAAACAAACATTCCTTATACAAACGGATATAAAAAAGATAAATAATATACAGAAGAATCCATGTTCCAATCGCAATTTTTGAAAAAGAAAAAAGAATAAGTACGGAACATATTCCCAACAGAATATATTTTGGAATGTTGTAAGAGGCGAATGGTTTGTGAAGCAGTATGAAAAAAAACAATACCAGATAAAATCCCGCCAATGAATTGGGGTGGGAGAATGTTCCGTACGGCCGCAATAATTCAACGCCCTGCAATGCTATTTTTGCAATCCCGGGCGTGGAAAGGGTAAAATACCGCTCTCCGAAAAAATAAAATAGTCCCTGGATGGAGTGTTTGTATGTCATCTGTAATAAGACGAGTACAAACTGGAGAAGAGCCCCGAAAAAAAATCCGTAAAAAATAAAGGAGACAATCCCAGAACCATGGGGGTTGTATGAATGACTCCTCGGGGATGTAAAAGAGATAA
>CAYSLG010000033.1:0-6895 GCA_964431935.1 uncultured Gammaproteobacteria bacterium | reverse complement strand
TTGTCATCTGTAATAAATCCAAAACGGCTGGAAAAACAGTGCGTGAAAAAAATCCCCAGAAAATAATGTTCCACCCAACCCAGCACCCCCGAGGTGAGTAATCTGTTTGCTCTCTCCTCGGGGATGTAAAAGAGATAAACCTAAAAACATAAAACAACCCAACAACTTCCAGCAGTTTTACGGTTTTATATAAAGCGACAAACGGATTGAGAGCGAAAAAGATATTTACAACGGCAAGACAAACAAATACTATGAAATACGTATTTTTTACCGCTTTGAGAATCTGTTGGAGGCGCAGTACAAAAAGCAATAATACAAGAATATCCGTTGCATAAAGAGTCGGCGCAAGGTAATCAATGCGCACACCCGAAAGGTACGAAAAATCAAAGAAAAAATGTCTGCCGAATTGGGTCGGGAGCAAAAAAATAAGGAAGAATACTGTTGCCGCTTCAACTTTTTCCTTAAAATAATCCCAGCTGCTCTTTTTTTTCAGGAAGTTTTTCTTCTGCATGGTTGTTAAAAATTTTTACCGTCCCAAATACCCCGTCAAATCCGGGATCAACAATGGCTTTGCGTTCTCTCACAATCTGGATAGCTTCGCGCAGTTTTTTTCCTCCGGCAGATTCTATCTCGTCGTAGGTTTTTTTCAGAAGAATATCAAATTCTGTGGCAACCAATGTGATAAGGCGGTCGTATTCATTCATGGCTTTTGTCTGGGAGTGGTTATGGATTTCAAGAAGAATTTCAAGAAGAGGAATCATGGAAACAAACGGGACGCGCTTTTTTTCCTTGTCATAGACAAACGTAAGCCCGGCTTTATTTTGAAGGAATAATAAATCGTTGCGGGTGATGGTGCGTGAAGCGAGTTTGTTTACCTGCCATTCAACGCCGATGGTGAGCGGCTGTTTGCATGCGGGGCAGATGACTCCTTTTTCTTTTGTCTCCTGCGGAGTGTAGCGGATGCCGCATGCGCGGTGGCCGTCCCAGTGGTATTTTCCTTCTTCGGGAAAAAATTCTATGGTATAGCCGATTTTTAATTTTCCGTTCGGGTTTTGTTTAATAGCTTCGGCTATGTCATGATAGGTAAAATTCATTGTTTCATTGTTCAATTGTTTCATTGTTGGCACAAAGACCGTTGATTCGCGACCGAGTTTCGGGCCGGAGTGGGCGTCTGAGAAAGAGACGATAGACCGGTTATCCAGTTCCTTGATCTGCCAGTTCATGATGGGATCTGACGAAAGTCCGGTTTCTATGGCATAAATATATGGGGCAAGATTTCCGAAGCATTCTTCAATAGAATCAAATCCTGATTTTGAGCCGAAGATTGAGAACCAGGGAGTCCATGCGTGTGCCGGAATACATACAATATTTTTGTCAATGGCAAGACACATCTCCAGAAGGTTTTTTGAGGAAATGCCGACAATCGGCCGTCCGTCCGACATGAGATTTGCGCCTCGGCGCTTCATTTCCCGGATGATACGCTCGCACGTCTGTAGGGACGGAGAAAAAATAAGATTGTGGACGCGGCGCATTTTCCCGCCCTGTGTGTAAATGCTGGAAATCTCGGTTGAGAGGAGGAATGAAACGCTTTTTTTCTGATTTTTAAGTTTGTAGATGCCGGGCGAAGTTTCTGTAAGATGTGCGGTGATTTCCTTGAAATACAAAGGATGCGTCCAGTCGCCGGTTGCGATAAGATGAATGCCTTTTTTTAGCGCCCATTCGGAAATACCGAACAAATCCATTCTTGGCGATACCGCGCGGGAATATTTTGAATGAAGCTGCAGATCGGCAATGATGTGCATAAGGAATATTGTAGCAGATTAGATCTCTGGAGTTTGATATGGTGTTGGAACAGGCTGAATAGATATTTTTTGAATTTTGGAGAGAGGCAATGAGATAAGTCTTTTATTGCGAAACGCAAAACTAGAACTTGATTTTAAGTATTTACGGGATGCGGTTTACCACGCGAAGTGTGGAGATGCCGGGAGTTGAACCCGGGTGTAAAGAAACACAAATGCAAATGTTTAGTTAGGGATAGATTATTTTTTACGCTTGCCTTTTTTGGAAAATAAACAAACCTTAAAAGGCAGCTGTTTGGAATTTGTCGGTTTTCGGATCAAACAGTAACTTCCCAAAACCTTACCCCGATTGGTTAATCCCGGATTTCACGTTGAACCAGGGAAAACGTGAACCGAGGCTTAACTTCTGTTAGGCAGCGTATGCATATTGATATGCATAGTTGCGGTAAGCAAAAGCTTCAGCTGCTTGACTTTCGTCGTTAGCAATTAGGTTTTTCTATTTGACGCATAGGTACGCCCTAACCATTTGTAAATGTGCATGTTCTCTATCGATGCCCTTCATCCCCATTACCTCTTCATATACTCCCTCGCTTCACGCTGTTCTTCTCTTTTGATATCCCGCTCTTTTTCAAGCTTTCTTTTTTCAATATCTTTCCTTCCCTTTGCTAAGGCTATTTCAAGCTTGATGTACGGGCCTTTAGTATAACATGAAACAGGCACGATTGCCAGTCCTGGAGATGAGGATAATTTCGTCTTCAAGCGAAGAAGCTCATCACCGCGAAGCAGGAGTTTCCTGCTTCTTTTCGGATCATAGTCGTCTGTTTTTGCAAAGCGGTATTGGGGAATTTCCGCATTCAGAAGTGCGGCTCCGTCTTCAAGGATCTTGACAAATGAGCCTTCCAGTTTCAATCCGCCTTGACGCACGGATTTCACTTCGGGTCCGGTCAATGCAATTCCCGCTTCAAATTTCTCTATTTCCTGATAGTTCCTGTTGAATTTCCTGTTGATAATCTTCATGAGATTATTGTAACAAACGGAAGGTATTATTGAAGTAATGATTCTGTATAATTTTTTTACATGACTCTTTCATTTATAAAAAGAAACGTGCTTCTGATTCTTTTTCTCTTAGGTATTTTTATCCGCATTTCTCTCATGTTTACAACGTACAGTTTTGACGTAAACTCATTCATTTCATGGGGGAAAGATTCTGCAAACGGAGGATTTGCCGGTTTTTATAACAGGTTTTCTATGGAGGAAGGGTCGTATCCCGCCTATCCTCCTCTATCCATATATTTTTTCAACGGAATATACCATCTAAGAACTATTATTTTCAATATATTCTGGAATATGAACGTGCAGATTCCTGCTTTTCCATCGGGAATAATCCCGTTTCTTGAGTCGCCGAATTTTCTTGCAGGGCTTATCAAACTTGCGCCGATTTTTGCCGACATCGGACTTGCGTATCTTGCCTTTCTGTTTACAAAAAATATCTGGGCTTCCTCTTTGATTCTTTTTAACCCCGCGTTTTTTTATACGAGCGCCGTATGGGGGCAGTATGATTCTGTTGCTTTGTTTTTTACCGTTCTTGCGCTGTATGCGCTTGTTTATCGTCAAAAGCGCTACATTCTTTCTTTTTTCTTTTTTGCCCTTGCGTTATTGACAAAGCAATCAATGATAATTTTTATTCCTGTTTTTCTTGCGGTTCTTTATAAACAGTTTTCCGTTCGCACCCCTTCGAGGAGCGTGGTTATTATTTGCTTTTTCCTTGTCCCTGCGGTTACTTTTTTCCTTTTCTTCCTGCCGTTTTATAAGGAGGGGAATATTTTTTTTCATCCGTTTATAACATATTATGAAAGAAATATTACCCCATCGGGATTTCCGTATATCAGCAACCATTCGTTCAACTTCTGGGCTTTGGTGTCGCAGTGGAAAGATATAGTGGATAGCAATATGATTATAGGAAATATATCATACCGGTTGGCAGGATACGGGATTGTATTTGTGTTATTTTATATTTCGGCGCTTGTATTTTTGAGACGAGATTTGACTGCCGTTTTGACACCCCCGAGGAGTCCGTCGCGTCAAACGCGACCAATACAGTCAGAACGGCCATCTCGGGAGAGTCTTACGCCGGATGTGTTTATAATAAACTTCTTCTTCATAAGCTCTTTTATATTTTTTCTTTTCTTGACACGGATTCATGAAAGACATTTTCAGCCGGCGTTGTTTTTTCTCCTGCTTCTGGCATTCCATATGCGAGGATTTTGGGGGTTTTTCCTGTTGTTAAGTCTGTTTCATTTTGCCAATCTGTATCACAACATGCTCTATCCGTACAGCGGGTTTTTTGACATTGTTGTTCATTCAAAAATTGTGGAGAATGGATTTATTCTCTTAGGTCTTGTTATTTTTACCATTTGTTATAGAAGATTTTTGAAAGAGGAATAATGTATCGATACATCGATACAACACTATCTGATTTTGGGTAGTTATATTATTTTGGGGGTGGAGCAATGCGGAATTCCGTTTTAATTCTTCTAAGACTGTTTTTTAATAATTCGTATTGGCTTGGAGGAAGGCTTGCTAGGTCAATATCTCTGAAATTATCAAAATTTAGACCAACAAGAGTAAATGCTTCGTGTGCTTTATTGACCCAGTCGGGATTTTTTAATTTGTTCATAACGTCTTGAAGAACCGTCGGATTTTCAACATCGGCGATATAACCAAACCAGTATCTCAACCATTCCGGTTCTTCCAGGCCCGATGTCCAACGCTTTTCTCCGCTTATTCTGTTTAATAAATCTTGATTTTCATTCTCATCGGCCATATGGCCAAGTATCTCCATATATTTTTTATGTTTTGCCGCTCTTTCTTTTAGATTGTTTTGGGCTGAAAGCTTTCCTTCAGGGGTTTCTATTACAGAAAAGAGGCGAGAGATAAGAGCAACTCTTTTTATGTGAAAATCAGTCGCAAGCAATCCTATGGGTTTTTCCGATGCTAATAAGTCTGGATTGTTGTTTATCGTATACGCAAAATTTTCCAGCGTATTGGTAGAAGAATTTTCAATTTTTATTGCCTGTTCTATTGATGTTCCGTATTTTTCCTGATAAAGATTCCCAAATCTTCTTACGATAATATCTTTCATTAACCCTGCTTCAGACGGCCAATTATTCACTCTTTCCGGCGGAAGAGTTTTTACAAAATCCGGCATAGTTTTTCCTCCTGATAAAATTATTTCATCGGTTATGCCGGAACAGAGCGCAGCTCCTGCCGCCAATGCGTTTTGTCTTCCCCAGCGATTTAAGGCGAGTCTTCCCAACCTTTGCCACTCCTGCCGTTTTAATTCTATAAGCTGTTGTTTTTCTTGGGTACTGAGATTTGTATTATTGCGAATTTTGTTCAGTTCTGGCAAAGATGCACTTTTTTCAAGAGTCCTAAAATTCGGTTCGTTTCCGTGAAGCGGGTCTTTTTTGAAATTTTCCCATTCTTCTTTTTGATTTTTGGTAAGTTCGTCTTCCAGCAAAACAGGCTTTACCGGTCCTTGTCCAAAGACAATAATGGTCTCAAATTTTTTTTGGGGTTTTATTGCTTCGGGTTGAGGTGTAGGTATTTCTTTTGGTTCATTCATATGAGTAAAAAGATTTCGATACATCAATATAATAGGTATAAGGCGCGAATGCTAATTGATTGTCGGATCAATTATTTTGGCTCTTTGCATAAGCTCATCCGATTTTTTTTCGTTGCCGTTTTGTTTATACAGAATTGACAGGTTGTATAAAACATCCCGGGCGTCGGGGTTTTTTTTTAGTGCGGTTTCTATTTTTATTATTGTTTTTTTTCTCTTGTATGACATGAGAAATTGATTAAATTCCGGAAGGAGTTGAATATTTTTCAAAAAAGAAATAACAGCTTGTTTTTTTCCGTTTATGACATTGGTATATAAGAAAGATGCGGACTGGGAAGACACGATATTTAAAAAAAGAAACAGAATAAGAGCAACATACATCGTAATGCTCCATGCCTGCAGTCCCATTTTTTGTATAAGTCCAAAAGACTTTACCATTCTTTCAAAGAAAGATTTTGCAAACAGAATATTTATTTTCATAGAGGTGTTTCTTTAGTATATAATTTTACTATGAATGGTGTTGAGACTCAGATTATACTTGATAAGTTTATTACGCTTAGTTTGCTGCTTGCTGCAGTTGTTCTTGCTGTTGCTGCAATATACGTTTTTTTATATCTTCTCATGATATATTTTCGTCTGAAAAAGCGGGAAACCTATGCACTGGAGATGCAGACGCTTGAAGTGCGCATGTCAAAAGACAATGAAATCAAAGTGGATGCTGCCGAAGGGTTGTTTTCCGCTTTCACCACCTTAAAAAAATCAGGATTTTTTTCCATGTTTGACGTTGACGATGTCTTGGCGTTTGAGATCGTTGGCAAAAAAGCAGATATCAGATTTTATGTATCCGTTCCGACAAAACTCATTGACCTGGTTGAAAAAACAATTTACGGGTATTATCCGACAGCCGATATCCGCAAGGTTGAAGAACCGAATATATTTTTTGAAAACGGCAAAATCGCGTATGCTGCGCTGGTGCAGAAAGCGCATTCCTACATGCCTTTCAAGACATACCGCGAACTTCCCACAGATCCTCTGTCAGCCATCACTTCCGGCTTATCAAAGATGGGAGATGGTGAGGCCGCGATGGTACAGATACTTGTCCGCCCCGCAGGATCAAAATGGAAAACACAGGGAAAATCATACGTGTCATCCACCAAAAAGGCAGAGGCAAATCCTGAAAAAGCAACATTCAAGACCGATGCAAAGACACTGGAAAAAATAGACGATAAATCATCGCGATCGGGTTTTGAGACGGTTATCCGTATGGCTATTTCTTCTCCGACAAAAGATATGGCGGGTGTTCATCTGCGCAATCTCAAAAACGGATTTTCGCAATTCAATTCCGACTTAAACAGCTTGACCGGAGTAAAAATACGATTTCAATACGGATTTATGATAGATTTCATCTACAAATTTTTTCCGGTTGTACAGATATTTTCCAAGTCAATTTCCATTCTTACGCCGGATGAACTTG
>CAYSLG010000032.1:468-8586 GCA_964431935.1 uncultured Gammaproteobacteria bacterium | reverse complement strand
CAGATCCTTCTGCAACATGCCCGTTCTCGGTAAGTACGATTGCTTCATCATACCCGTTGTCTGCCGCTTCTTTGTTGGCAAGAGCAGAATTGATATATGATCCTGATATTTTTGCGCGCGAGGGAATGGCGTTGTCCGAAACCCTCCTCCATGAAGAAACTTTTACCGACAATCCCTTGTCAACCGGCAGATAATCTCCCAGAGGAATCATATAGAGAGCGTATGAAAAGACCGCATCCTGTTTCAGATTGGGGGAAATATTTGTGCTCCCCGCATATCCGAAAGGACGGAAATATACGTCTGTTTTCGGCTTGTTTCTTTTTGCAAGCTCAAGAAGTATTTCAACCAATTCCTTATGGGAATATTTTATGGAAACACCCAAGATATTGAAAGAATACAAAAATCTTTTGAAATGGTCTTCAACACGAAACAGGGAGAGGAATTGTTTTTCTTTGTTGTAATAACCTCTGATACCGCCAAAAACTCCCGTTCCATACTGCAATGCATGTGTCATGACGGAAACTTTCGCATCGTTTATATCAACAAACGCTCCTTCAAAAAACGCCCATGTTTTCTGTTGCTGCACCATATGTGTGGAATAAATGGTAATAACAAAAAAACCCGCCTTTTGGGCGGGGAATTGTATCACTCACTATCATCCTCCCGCCTATGCAGGGTTGGTAATGATAATAATGAATGATAATGCCTTGTGTGTCATTGTATTTATAATATCAAATAAATATTAAAAATCAAGGGAAGTTAAAAAATATCCTATCTCTCTTTTCCCGAATACTTTATTCCTTCCCTTTCTATATATTGCCTTCTTGCTTCTCTTGCTACCCCAAACATGACTTCTCGATCGTTCAGAAATGTTTTATAATTTGTTCCGTCAGCTACTTCTTTAATTTTCTGTCCATCTCCTAATTGTTCTGTTATTACGTCTATCAAACTCCATTCCCCTATTATTTGATCTGCCATAACTTGACAATTTGTTTCTTTATACCAAAGACCAACCAGCTCCCAATTTCTAACAAGATTTCTCTCGTGTTCTGTAAGTTCCCAAATCATTCCATGAACAAGACTATCTTCGTTGCCCTCATCTGGCCGAATAGTATAGGTAGAAAAAGTTTCATCCGTCCATCCTGCTTTTCTTAATATCTTTTGCGCTTTTGGAGGAACCTGATCCAATCTTTGAATACAAATCTGAAAATCTTTCAAAACAGCTTTTCTCCCCGCAAGATTGCCGTTTCCCGTAATCGCCTCCATCATTTGAGGATCTCTATTTGCTCCGTAACCAAAATACTTTGTTTGCTCCCTCATAATATTTGTATTTTACTATATTAAAGAGTCTTATTCTCATATATTTCTCATTATTTCTTATAATGCTCGTTTTTTACTACATTAAAAAATCTTTTGACATAATAAAAAATATTATGTATCATACATATAAATATACAATCTATCCAGCAACCGAATTCAAACAATTGAAATACGGTGCTCCATCCAGCCCGCAAGGGAAAGATACGATTCCGATTCATCGGGATAAATTATCAACCTCTCTTGTGAGAGGTTTTTTTATGGTATGGAAAGACTATTACAAGCAAGAAATCTTGCAGCAAGACAAATAAAAAATATCAGACGATTTGAAAGAAGCTCTGTCAGATATGTAACTGATAGAAATATTGAAGAATACAGCAATCTGCTTGATGGTTTGCAGCATTCTCTTTTATATGCAAAAAATCTTCCAAACAGCAATATCATATTAGATATCGGAGCAGGAAATACCCGCGGAATTTTTGAGATAGCAACTTCTCTTTTAGGAGAGGGCATTTCATGTGAAGCAACCGTACTTGTGAAACACAAGGAAAGTTCACGGTTTTTAGGCTTATTTGGAAAAGAAAAAATTCACATTACCTCTGCTGAAGTTTTACGAGGAATAGAAAATGACTCTATCGCCGGCGTCTTAGCATTATATTCAATCGCATACAGCGCCGCTCCGGAGCTTGTTATAAGGCGGATTGATGAAGTGCTTGTTAAGGGTGGATTTATCAAAGCCCTTTTTAGAGATCCGGACAGCGTTAAAAACGACAGCGCATTTGTTAGAAAAACGGATTTCAAAACTCATCATCCTTTTTCAAGTTTATTAAAAAAATTTGGATACGATGTAGCTTTATTGAGATCAAAAGACGGATTTCTCGCAATAAAACCGGGTGGCAAATTTGACATAACTGCTGAAAGATTGCGTCTGTTTGATAGTGGAGAAGTTAAAATAAAAAAATTTTCCTCGTATCTTTCAACCAACTCCGTTTGACACCGGAGTACAGGTCTGATATAGTAAGAATTAGATTTATGCAAACATTCTCATCTACCAATTTTTTCTTTTACTTTACCAACTCGCTAAGGCGGGTTGTTGGTAGTTTGAGATAAACTGTACACAAGACAATACCAACCCCGCCGAAAGCGGGGTTTTTTTATGGGGTTAACCAAAAAAACCTATGCACAACCGAAAAAAATATATCATCGCAGGCCCCTGTGCCCTTGAATCCAGAGAGCAGCTTCGCGAAAGTGTGCAGGCGCTAAAACCGTACGCAACATATATCCGCGCTTCGCTTTGGAAACCGCGCACACGACCAGGGTGGGAAGGGTTCGGCAAAGAAGGAATAAAAATCCTCTTGGAAGAAACAATTCCCCATAAGCTTATACCGGCAACAGAGCTTATGGTCCCCGAACACGCAGAAGATGTTGTTGCCGAACTGGACGCATTCGGACAATCGGTAAAAATGTTCCTGTGGATTGGGGCGCGCAACCAGAACCATATCATTATTCATGAAATTGCAAACATACTTGCAGACAGCAAACATGATATTTCCCTCATGATAAAAAATCAGCCCTGGCCCGATCCGTACCACTGGATTGGCTTAGTACAGCATGTTGTACATGCAGGATTTCCGAAAGAAAAAATCCTTCTGTGCCACAGGGGATTTTATCCGTATTCAACAATCCCCAATCCCGACAAATTCCGCAATATCCCCGATTTTGAGCTTGTCATGGATGTTCGAAACCAGATTGAAAAAGATCTCGGCGTTGCCATGCCGGTTATCATTGATCCTTCCCATATCGGCGGATCTCCGGAAAATGTCAAAAAAGCAGTCGGCATCATGGTTGACCAGAATTACCCGTTTGACGGGTTGATTGTTGAGGTCCATCCTGATCGCGAAAAAGCAAAAACAGACGCCGGCCAACAATTGTATGCCGAAGAATTTACGGAAATTTTACAAACCCTATGAAACAGCTGGATATTCTGCGAAAACAAATTGACGGCATTGATAAAAAACTGATTACGCTTCTTTCAAGAAGAGCTGCTGTTTCAAAAAAAATCGGCGCTTGCAAAAAAAAGCACGACAAACCCGTTCTTGATATGAAGCGATGGAAAACAGTCCTGCAAACAAGGATACAACAGGGAAAAATCTATGCGCTGCCGGAAGATTTTATAAAAAAAATATTTATGCTTATTCATACCTATTCCAAAAATATTCAAAAAACAGTATGAAAACAATCGTATATCTGGGACCGGAAAATTCATACAGTTACCTTGCCGCAAAGCAGGTATTTCCTCGCCTCACCTATAAACCATGCAAAACATTTTCCGATATTCTTTCATATGTTGAATCTGATGGAAAGAGTATAGGAATCCTTCCCGTTGAAAATTCCATAATCGGCCCTATCTATGAAAATAAAGATGCCGTATCTTCAAATAAATTTGCCATTATTGCAAAGACATATCTGCAGATCAATCTTCATCTTATCGGATTGCAGAATTCCAGTCTTTCCAATATCCATACCGTCCACTCCCATCCAAAAGCATTTCTACAGTGCTCAAAATTTATACGAAACCATACGTTCAAGACCGAAGAAGCACCAAGCACTTCAGAGGCACGGGCTATTGTCATGAAAAAAAACAATCTTTCTCATGCGTTCATTGGCTCAAGACATCTTGCCGACAATTCTTCACTTCAAATTATTCAAAAAGATATCGGTGATGAAAAAAATAATCTGACCCATTTTATTTTTATTGCAAAACAATGAATATAACCGCAAAAACAAAAATCTGCATCATAATCGGCGATCCGGTTGCGCATTCGCTTTCCCCCCGCATGCATAATGCGGCGTATAAGGCATTGGGGATAGATGATCAATATGTTTTTATTGCCGCACAGGTAAAAAGTCAGGATTTGGCAGATGCCGCCACAGGCATGCGCGCAATGGGAATTCACGGAATTACCTGTACCATGCCCCATAAAATAGATATTATGCAGTATCTTGACTCCATTGATACCGCCGCACAAAAAATCGGCGCAGTCAATACCGTTGTCAATGAAAACGGAATATTGAGAGGATACAACACCGACTGGCTTGGGATTGTAACACCTCTTGAACGGATAACAAAACTTCAGGGGAAAAAAGCCGCAGTCATCGGAGCGGGAGGAGCGTCAAGAGCGGCACTATACGGACTTCAGCAAAACAAAATATTTGTTTGCGTCTTTAACCGCAGTCTTGATAAAGCGCAGGAACTTGCGCAAGAATTTGCAGTATCTGCAAAATCCCTTGAAGAAATATCGGATATTAAACATTACGATATTATTATCAATACGACGTCTCTTGGCATGCATCCGCATGAACATGAAACCCCCGTGCCGGAATCATATATCACATCGGATCATATTGTTTTTGATGTTATATATTCGCCGTATGAAACACGCCTTTTGAAAGAAGCAAAAAAAGCAGGAGCGCGGGTTATCCATGGAGTAGAAATGCTTTTGCACCAGGGCACAGCGCAATTTGAGCTGTATACCGGCAAAAAAGCGCCGGAGAAAGAAATGAAAAGAGTATTAAATATTAAGTCCTAAATGTTCCATGTTAAAAAAATACAAAATAGCCGTTTCCATTCCCGCAACCGGAGACATGCAAATACTCAAAAAACAGATTGATGTTGCTTTCCGAGAAGGGGCATATGCTGTTGAACTGCGCGTTGACTACTGGCAGAAAAAAATCTGACCTTTAAAGATATAAACATGTTAAAAGAAATAACTGACAAACCAACTATTTTTACCCTCCGCTCGCCAAAAGAAGGAGGAAACATGAATATTGACGATACCGAACGCCTGAAATATATCCGATATGCTATTCAGCTGAATTTCAGGTACGTAGATATAGAATTGTACATGATGCACAATCACTTAGTGCACTATCACCTCCGAGGTGATCATACTGTCTGCGGTCTCCTCGGAGGTGTAAAAAATACCGATTCTTCTTCCCAAATCATCATAAGCTACCACAATAGCTCCTCATCCGAGAATCTTCGATCGCTTCGCGCAATCCGCGATGCGATGATTGCGTCCAAAGCGGATATCTGCAAAATCGCAGTCGCATCGGACGGAAAAGTAATGAATAATACGATTCTGAAACTTATTGAAGAAACAAAACGCATGAACATACCCATCATTGCAATTGCCATGGGAGAAAAAGGCAAAGCGGTAAGAATTGAAGGGATGAGAGAAGGAAACTATATGACGTATGCTTCTTTAAATAACCAAAAGAAAACAGCCATCGGACAATTTACCATTAAAAAAATTAACGAATTAACGGATTAACGGATTATGAAGCGAATTCACATTGTTCCATTACCGAGAAAATTACATGCCGAAATCATCATTCCCGGTTCACAAAGTTATACCAATCGCGCACTGATCATTGCCGCGCTAGCTGACGGCGTATCTGAAATTATGTATCCTCTCATATGTGAAGATACACAGCTTATGATTGACGCTCTGAAAAATCTTGGCGTTGCCATACGGCAAACATCGGGCAGTATAACGGTTGAGGGAACATCCGGAGTATTTCACCCGAAGAAAAAAGAACTTTTCTGCGGGCTTGCCGGCACAACAAGCAGATTTCTTACCGCGCTCTGTTTTTTAATCCCTGAAGAAATAACCATAACAGGAGAAGGAAAATTGCTTGAAAGGCCAATCGGCGATCTTGCCGATGCTTTGGAGCAATTGGGAGCTTCAATACAGTATCCGGGTAAAAAAAATTCCGTTCCTCTTTGCGTTACACCTCCGAGGAGACAAAATAATTTCATCACTTTAAACAGCTCAACAAGCAGCCAGTTTTTAAGCGCTCTTCTTCTTATTGCACCGAAATTAAAAAACGGACTCCGCATTAAGCTTACTCATCCCGTCCCGTCCGGATCATATATCGGTATGACAATGCAAATAATGAAAGATTTCGGCGTTGACGTAATACACATCTCACCTAACATATTTGAAATATCTCCTCAGAAATATAAAAGCAGACGGTATAGTATTGAAGGAGATTGGTCGTCTGCCTCATATTTCTTAGCAATCGCAGCGCTTCATCCGGGAAAATTAACCCTAAAAAACCTGAATAATAATTCACTGCAGGGCGATTCGCAGTTTCCAAAACTTCTTGAAACAATGGGAGTAAAAATACTTTATAATGCAGATGGCGTTACTATTTCCGGCGGAAATACATTACAGCCTATTGCCATTGATATGAAAACAATGCCTGATTCCGCACTTACCTTGGCAGTCCTTGCGGGATTTGCAGACGGAACATCAGTTCTATCCGGCTTGCAGTCTTTAAAACATAAAGAATCAGACCGGTTATCCTGCATGCAAAACGAGTTAAAAAAAATCGGCGTTTCTGCCGAAAAACAGAGTAATTCGCTTATTATTCACGGAACTCACCCGCACGCAGCGCATATCAATACCTATAACGACCACCGGATTGCAATGTCTTTTGCCACTGCAGGGTCAAAAATAAGTGGCATTGTCATTGAAAATCCCGGCGTGGTAGCAAAATCATTCCCTTCATTCTGGGAAACATTATCAATTCTTGGCATACAAACAACATATGAAACATAAAACCGATTATTCGTCAATTATTCTTGTCGGATTCAGGGCAACGGGCAAATCAACGCTTAGCTCTCTTCTTGCGGAAAAACTTGACTGGGAGTATGTGGAAATGGATGAAAAAATCAAAAAAAAAGCAGGCGTATCCATTGCGAAACTTACAAAAGAAGGAACCGACTGGTATGCATTCAGGCAAATTGAATATGATATTCTTCGCGAACTTCTGCAAAGAAAATACATTGTCATCAGCGCAGGAGGCGGAGTTGGAGTAAACACCATTTACGGACAGCTTGAGCAAAAACTGCTAAAAACAACCGGACGTGTACTGGTTGTTTTGCTTACCGCATCCGATGCCGTTATAGCTGAGCGCATACAAAAAGACGAATTAAAAAAACAAGAAACATTCAGGCCGCTCATTGATGAAAAAAAAGCAAAAAAAGTGGGAAAAATGCTGGAAAAACATAAAGGCAATCTTAAAAAACAAAAACAGCTGCATGTTGCCGAAATCGTAAAAGATTCATTGGCCGCGCTTCGCCAGCGAAAACCGCTGTATGAAAAACTTGCGGACATAACCATTGATACGGGAAATACAAGCCCTGAAAAAGCAATTGAAGTTATTTTAAAAACCATTACATGAAAACCATTACACTCAAAACAAAATCAGAAACAATAACCGGTATAACAATCGGCAGTTCTCTGAAAGAAGTATTATCAACGTTTATTGCAAAAAACAGATATGACAAAATCGTCTGTATTGCGGATGAAACAACCGCTCCATTTGCATACCAATATCTTTCTGTCAAACAAGAAGACGTATTTATTCTCAAACCGGGCGAACAGGAAAAAAGCTTTGATAATCTCCGACAGATTCTTCAGTTCTTTTTTGAAAAAAATATTGACAAATACTCGCTTGTTATCGGTATGGGAGGCGGTATGATTACCGATATTGCCGGATTTGCCGCCTCTATCTATTACCGCGGGATTCCCGTTGTGTTTATCCCCACGTCGCTTCTTGCACAGGTTGACGCATCAATCGGTGGAAAAAATACCGTTAATATGAATGCGGTAAAAAATGTATTGGGTACCATCTACCAGCCAAAAGCAATTTTTGTTGACGTTGATTTTCTGCGCACGCTTCCTCCCCGGCAGTTTGCAGGCGGCATGGCGGAAATTATCAGGTATGCAA
>CAYSLG010000032.1:0-458 GCA_964431935.1 uncultured Gammaproteobacteria bacterium | reverse complement strand
GCTTTGATACAAATCTTCTTGAAACATTGGAAAAACATACCGTAAAAAATACCGCATTTCTCATTGATATTATTGCGGCATCAATCCGCATCAAAGCTTCCATTGTTGAAAAAGACCATGATGAAGCCAAAGGCCTTCGCAGTCTTATCAACCTGGGGCATACCCTCGGCCACGCGCTTGAATCGCAGGCAGAATTCGGCCTTACCCATGGAGAAGCTGTTGCAATCGGCATCCATTTTGCCGCATTTATATCGTATAACCTTGGCAATATTTTCCCGCATGATATCAACCGCATAACAAACGTCTTAAAAAAATACAATTTACCAACATTCGTCAAATTTGATCCGGATACAACCCTTGAAAAAATGCGGTATGATAAGAAAAAAACAGGAAATAACATCAATTACGTTATTCTAGAACATGTTGGAAAAGCAAAAATAATACCATTATTGCTATCT
>CAYSLG010000031.1:0-8881 GCA_964431935.1 uncultured Gammaproteobacteria bacterium | reverse complement strand
GACGTACAGTAGCCGGCGCTTGGCGGAAGCCCGATATTTACCGAATATGTCCCGGCAGGGACCTTCAGCGTAAATGTACCGTTCTGTACGGGTGCTCCAATTGTTGAATACATCCGAGGTCCGATACCTGTGCTTGTTACTCCGTTTTCAACGTATACGTAGCCCATCTCAAGCGTTGTGAGGGTATTGCCGCTTGAGTCAACAACGCGGCCGTTAATCGTCGCATTGGCAACTTTTACGGTAAAATTATTGCTCGTACTTATTGCGCTTGCTGCAACGGTAACCTGAAGCGGATTGCCGTCATAAATATACGTTGTCTGATCTTGTCCGTATCCGCCGGATCTCATACCCGGGTCAAGCATGATAGATACGGTCCATGTGCCTGCGCTAACGGTTAACGAATAATCACCGTTTACATCGGTTGTCGTGTTTGCCCATCCGGATCCGCTCATCATCCAGGCGTTTACGGAAATATTCTGTACCGCATTACCCGAAGAATCAAGCACTCTTCCGGATATGGTTGAATTTTTTGCAGTAAGTAACAGAGTTCCTGCTGCATATCCGTCGCACGTGCCGTCGTTATTTGCGTCGGAAACCGTAATATTGACTCCTGCAGGAGATCCGTACGATTGATGCCACGAATTTATACTTAACGTATATGAACCTTGAGATACTTTGAAGTTGAATGTGCCGTTACTTTGGATATTGGAGCCGTTTCCTCCTCCTTCCCGCGACCAGACGCTTGCATATACATATTGATTGATATTTTCCAGCGCATTGCCATTGGGATCCCGCACTGTTCCGCTTATGGAGCAGTCGGCGGTTTGCACGGTAAAATTTGCAGTTGTTGTTGTACCGGGGCTGTTATTGTTATCAAAACTTATACGGGTTGGCGGTTTGTTATATGTCCAGTTAACCTGCGAGGGATCGCTTCCGTAGACAGGGCGGGGCGAGACCATCCATTTTCCCGCGCCAACGGCAATGGAATAATTTCCGTTGACATCGGTTTGCGTATACATCCATCCCATGCCCATTTCTTTGTACGCTTCAACGCGGGCGGTTACTCCAACGCCTGTGGAATTGGTAACTTGGCCTGAGATGGTATTATTTGCGCCTTGAAACGTGATTTTTTCATGACAGGGTGTACCGGTACAGTTTTCGTTGTTGCTGTCGCCGTCAAAATAATGCGTTTCATCGTTTGCCGAGATGGTAAATGAACGGGTATCGGGGCTAACCAGTCCTTGTGAATCCCACGGAGGTCGGAATTCCAGGACAAAGGTTCCTGTGTTTACCGAGCTGAAGGTGAAGCTTCCATTGCTATCTGTTGTTGTCCATTGCTGGGATGACCAGTTTGAGGTATGGATCATGACTTCTGCATTTTGAAGGGCGGTTGAGCCGTCTGATTTATATACTTTGCCGGTGACGGTTGCCGCGGATACCTTATTAAAAGGAGCAAGAAGAAAAAAGAAAGCAAAAAAAACATACAATAACCATGAAATTCGGAATCGTTGTTTCATGAAAGGTGGAAATATTATCTACTCTAAAAATAGAAAGAAAAAAACCATTTGTCAACTGGAAAAAATTTTGCTTCATTATGTTCGTATAATAAAGCAGAGAATACGTGGGTTATAATGAGGTTTTTATAGGTTGGGCTACGTGTCTGTTTAGAGCAAAGTGTCGAGCTCCATATTCTATATATTTTGAGTCTGCGGTTTTTTTCCAGAGAGTTTCGGCCATTTTTATTCCCCATGAGGTTGAAATTACTTCCGTATCAGGAACAACTCCTTTATATGTCGTATTGTCTATAGTAACGGTTCTCGGTTCTGAATATTTGTGTTCAATACCATGTCCTATTTCGTGAGCAAGCGTAATCAAAGCTTTTGCAGGATTATCTTTTAGCAATTTTCCATGAATGAATACTATGGATGTCGCTTGGGTTTTTTCCGTCATAGTTATTACTCGGGTTGGATCCAAAAAATCTCCTTCATATTCCATAATGGTTTCGGTATTATCGGTATGGGCGCCATAAGCGTTTTTTGGAATGGGTTTTATTACTTTTTTTCGCTCGCCGTTTATATCAAAGTGAAACTCTTCTTCTTCGGGTTTTTCAACCTCAATAAGAAAGAAGTTTTTATTTATGAAGGTTTTATTCAACTCTGCAATAAAATTCGGTCGTTATGTTTTCTGAAGAGAAAAATGTTCCTGATGCAGAAAAAAATCCTAAGGGGTCATCAAGATTATGAATTATTTCTTCACACGATCTCTGTCCATAAAAAAAACTCGCACTTCCGCTGCGGTATCGGTAATTTTCTGATATTGTTTGAAATCTCGTTGGTTCATCAAGAAGAAGCGACTCAATTTTATGTGCAAACTCACTTGTATTTACTTGTTTTTCCGGAGTGGGAATTTGTCCTTCTTCCATACAATATACTATAGCAGGAATTAGCAGGAATTTTCTTTTGACACGCACATAAAAAATATGGTATGGTAAATAGTAATTATTCATTTTTATTATTTTTATGACCCACCATAACAAAAAATCCTCAAAATTCGGATGGGGGTTGGTTCTTGGTTCAATTGTCGGCGGACTGACCGCGTTTTTTCTTTCTCCAAAATCAGGGGAAGAGAATCGGGAGATGGTCGCCCGCAAGGTAGAAGAGCTGAAAAAAGCCCTGGAAGAGCAGAATCTGGATGAAAAAGTGCGGGAAATCTTCGGAGAAGTCACGGCGGAATTGAAAGGAATATACACGAACGTAAAAAATGAAATCGCCAACCGTCTTACCCAACTCAAAGATTCTGTTGAACACTTTGATATGGAGCAATACAAAGAGATTGTTGAAGACGCGGTTAAAAAGATAAAAAAAGGAGCGGTAAAAGAAGAAAAAAAACTCATAAAACTGAAAGAGAAGCTGATGGAGAAGTGGATGAATTAAAAAAAATAATTTTTACCCTTTCCTTCCATACCGCTCCCTTGAAAGGCGGATGATCGTGTCTTTATTTTCATTTTTGAGAGCCGGAAGAGGGAGAGTTTTTGCCGGGAAGGGGGGAGAAGTCATGTTGTCAATAGAAAGTTTTGTGACAATTTCATGCCTGCCGAGTCCCACAAGGTCGTTTTCCGTATATAATTCGCCGAATTCCTTGCTTAAAATATACGCATCGCGTGCTCCCACGACAAACGATATCAAGGTTCCTGCATTGCCAAAAATTGCCCGCTGGATTGTCTCATCAAGCTGTTCTATATACTGGTTTGCAAGCGCAAGAGACAGCCGGTATTTGCGCGCTTCAGACAATATCTTGACAAACGAGGCTGTGGCAAAATTCTGGAATTCGTCAACATAGAGGAAAAAATCTTTCCGGTTTTCCTCTTTCATAAACGATCGATTCATCGCGGCAAGTTGGATCTGTGTAATAAGCATAGCGCCAAGAAGCGCCGCGTTGTCTTCGCCCAGTTTTCCCTGCGATAAATTCAAGATCAAGATTTTTCCATCATTCATAATTTGTTCAAGGTTAATGGACGATTTCTGTTTGCCGATGATATTGCGTATCATGGTTGAAGACACAAACTGCCCGACTTTATTCTGAATAGGGGAGATTGCCTCTGCCTTGAGACGGTCGGGCATGCGGGCAAACTCTTTTTCCCAGAAGTTTTTGATGACAGGATCCTGAAGCTGTGCGACGATTTTTTTCCGGTAGTCGGCATTGGTAAGAAGAGGTAATACATCGGCCAATGTAGACCCGGGCACTTCAAGAAGCGTCATGATGACGTTTCTCAAAATATATTCAAGCCGCGGCCCCCAGCTGTCGCCGTACAGTTTGTAAAAAATAGATACGATGCCTGAGGCAACAAGATCCTTATGCTGTTTGTTTTTTATTTCCAGTACGTTCAGACTGAAAGGACGATCCGTATCAAACGGTTCAAGATAGACAACATCCTGCATCCTCCGCTTCGGTATGAAGTCCAGGATGACTTCGGAAAGGTCGCCGTGCGGGTCAATGATGCCGATGCCGCGGTTCTTGCGGATGTCGTCAATTGCCATGTTGGCAATGAGCGTGGATTTTCCCGATCCTGTTTTCCCGATAATATACATGTGTTTTCGGCGGTCAGGCGTCTTGATACCGAAAATGGTTTCTTTATTTTTGAATTCCGTCTTTGCAAAGAAGTTGATATCGCTTTTGGCTTGTTGAGAAGCGATATCGCCTTGAATCGGGACAACAGGCAAATTCTCCGGCGGCTCGCCAAGAAGCGTCTTGCCCCAGCTGATATTTTTTATCCCGGTAAGAAGATAGCCGGGCGGATGCCAGACCGTTGCAAGCTCCTGTGCATTGAGAATCTGGCGGGGTTTTTCAAAGTACGTTATTTTTCTTTTTTTTATCCGGTCAATCATGCCGGATTTGTAAAAAAGCGGGCGCTGGAAAACAAACTGATTTCCTTCGCCCAGGGAAAAACTGCCGAATGTCCCGCCAAGCTGCGCAAGATGAGAGAGGGGAGCGATATTCGGTTCATTGGTACCCGCAACAAGCCGGATACCGACTTTCCCTCCCTGAAATGACGCTTTTTTCATGATAAGTAGTTTGAGCGGATTCTGGCCGTACCTGCCGGCTGCGGTATCGTACAGCATGTGTTTTCCCTCTTCAACCGCCTGACTCTGCCAGGAAAAAGATGCGGGCGTCACGACAATCTGGATTGCATATTGGATATGGGGGGGCTGCTTGGAAAGAAAGCCGATAAGGGAGGACATAGGATCAATATCTTTGAAGTCAAGATATGTCTTGACCGGAAGGTAAAAATACGAATTGAGAGCAACCTGGCCGACGGCAAGGTGTTTGAGTTTGAAAACAAGATCCATGGGATCGGTTGTTTTTGTGAGGATTGATTTGGGAAATGATGAAGTAACCAGGCTTTGCACAAATGTTTCTGCGGATTTTGGCGTTGTTATATAAAAATAAATAGTCTGGGATAGAAGATATATCTCAAACGAATATGTTTTTGGTTTGTAAATAAGCCGTTTGAGAAAAGGAACATAGGGGGAAGAGAGAAGAGATGCAAATATCTGCGATGCAGACTCAATCGGCGTCTCGTCGTCTTTGGGATTGCGGACCTGAAGGTGGGAGAGTTGCATAGGTATAGTATAACGTATAACGTGTAACGTGTAACATATAACGTATAACCTACAACACATAACACAAAGATTTTTTTACGTTACACGTTATACGTTATATGTTATACGTTGTTATACGTTATACTTTTTATACTTCACGATGTATACAAACGTCAATCCGACAATCAAAAACCCTATATACTCCAAATACTGTGGGATAAAAATTATCACGACGTTACACGGCATACGTTCTACGTTACACGTTATATTCCACCCGTTCGCCCAGTTGTTCACCAATACATGTTCTTTTACTTCCGTACAGAAAATGAATGGAAAAAATGTGTTTATGAAACGTTTGATGTTTGACGTTGGACGTTGGATCTCATACGCCTTCCACCCCTTATGAAACGAAGTATTTAGAGTAAGTATTCGCGCTGTGTCGGTTGTATCAAAGGTATTTTGGTTTCTATATTCTGAAAATATCTCTTCCGAAACGGGAATAAGCAGGACTTCTTTCAGTTTATTGACGGATTCATAGTTCCCGAAAGAAATATTGTCAACCGCAAGTTCGTATCCGATTCCTTCTTCGCGTTTTGGAATATAAAAATAATCAAGGTCAAATTCCGATGTTTTTTTCAATTCGTCATAGCTGTCGCATATATTTGAATACATATTTTTGAGGCAGAAGCGAAGCGGAAGACCCTTTATGTTTTTGGAATGAAAAACAAGGATATATCCTTTGGTATGGGGGGTGGTATCAAGAAGAAGATTGATGCCGTTTTGGTTATTCTGCGACCGGAATGTGACAACTTCATCAAATATATTTTCATCCAATACGATTCCTTCTTTAAATTTTTGGTTATCCCATATGTTTTGCGCTTTAAACCAGATCAGATTTTGGGTATCCTGCATTTTTTTCATCCTATAGAAAAACTCCTGTCTCATGCGGTCGGAGGAAAGAATGCTGTTGCGGTATGGGAAAACAACCGCAGAATCATTATCTCCTTTTGATTCCTGATAAGCCCCAAACTGCATAAATGCAAAGTCGGCATGAGCCCACCGATAGGAAGGCGCGATATGACGAAGATTCTGATAGGTATTGCTGGCAAATTTTTGCTTGCTGGTTTTATATACCGAAATACTGCCGAATGTTCCTATTTTTTGAATGATATTATTTTGTATAAGGCGGTCAAACAGTTCATTAATTTCGCGTTCGTATACAATCTGGTTTTCATTCTGCGCGTTTACAGAAATGTTATGGGTATCCCATACAAGGTATGAAATATTGAATTTTTCAAGATTTTTTTCAAAATACAGAACATTTCTTGCATACAGCGCATAATGGAATTCCCGGAACGCTTGTTCATTCGGTATGCTCCAGCGGTCTGAGTCGCGGTCAAGGAGGGACTGTTTCAACCCGAACCACAGAAATCCCGATCCCTGGTATCCCCAGTCATAGTACTGCCAACCGGCAAACGTATGAAGCGGTAAAGAAAGAACCGTACCATCAGGTTCGTTCTTCATAAAATCCCAAAAATCAAAATATTCTTGGGGGATGGATACTTTCATGGCCGGCGAGATCAGGAGTCCTTGGAACATAGGAAAACCGTACAGTACCAAAGAACCGGCGATGATAAGAGTAAAGCAACCGATAAATACGGGTTTTTTGAATATGGCAAACAGACGAGCGAGGAAACATGAAAAAAACAACGTATAGGAAAATAAGAGAAGAATGGAGAATTTCGTGAATACAAACCGCAAGGCTTCTTCAAAAAGGGGGATACGCAAGAGCGTATTAAAAAACCACTCAAACGGCACAGTATGATTCATCAAAAAAATAAACGGAACGATAAAAAACGGCAGGAACGGAAGAAAATGCCTGGCTTTTCTTTTAACGGTCAAGACAAGTCCGTATATAACACAGGAAAACAATCCGTATCCGATCGCTGCGATAAAAGGATTTGCAAGATGGGCGTTCCATTCCGGCATGAGATTGGATGTTTTCTCATTGTTAAAATCGTAGAGAGACCAATTGAAATAAAATCCTTTTATAAGGGCAACGTCTTGCAGATAGCCGTTTTCCTGATTGCGGAGGCGGTATTCCTGCGAGAAAATCCTATTCTGTTTGCTTTCTTTTGGTACGTTGCTTGATGTTTTGATAAAGTAAATATTGGGAAGAAGCCAAAAAGAATTCATAAAAAGGGTAATAGCAACAAGGATGATAGAGCGTCTTACAAAAATCCATGTGTTTTTTTGAAGATAACTGTAATAGAGAAGAAATAGGGTATATACGGCAAAAAAAGCATACCAAAGATGCGCGGCATATGCCTGCGGCGCTGCAAAAAGAGTAATAAGCGCATATAGCAAAAGAGATTTTTTGTTTGGGCGTTCAAGGAATTGCAGAGAGAAAAATACAATCCACGGAAGCGCTGCGTATTGTGTGGTAAACATCTCAAATGGCGTATAAAACTGCTGGACGGCGCCAAGGCTGAAAAGATAAAAAAGAGCGGAGAGGAACGATACAAGTCGGGAAAAATGTGCATGAATAAGAGTATATATGCCAAGAGGCCCAACAAGTAAACAAAGAAATACATACAGATACCGGAGAGCGGAAAGAGGAGTAAAAAAGCTGAAAATCCACAGGATAAAAACTCTTGGTAAATCAGCCATATGGCTGTGCCCAGCAAGCGCTCCCAATCCTTGTTCTTCTCTCCATACGCCGGAAATAAGTCTCTTGAAATTCAGAAAAAAATCAAATTCGGGATGCAGGGTATCCCAGCCGGTCAGAAACGTCCCGGGCTCGTAGTTTGCGATAAAAAGAATGATGGCGATAAGAATAAGGGCAAGATGGTAGCGGTAACGGTGGAACATAAAAGAGTATAACGTAGAACCTATAACGTATAACCTATAACGTATAGCGTATAACGTGGAACGTGTAACGTGCAACGTATAACAACGTATAACGTATAACATATAACGTGTAACGTAAAAAAATCTTTGTGTTATGTGTTGCAGGTTATACGTTATACGCTATACGTTCTACGTTATGCTTTCTTCCCTCTCCTCTTCCTGTTTTTTTATTGTCTATTGTCATTCCCGCGCAGGCGGGAATCCAGATTATTCTTTCAAAAACAAGAATAGGAAAGAGAGGGTTGATATTGTTATAGAGATTGTTTTTATTCGTGTGAACGAATGTATGCTTGAAAGCATGAAAAACAATTGCTCTGTAAACAATAAACAACCCTGCTCAAAAAAAGCGGAGGAACTTATTTACCAAAAAATGGTAATGAATGCTTATCGCATTCTTTGTTCCTCTCTCCGGTTAGGGCGAGGGGATCTATCGATATTCAAGTCGAACAATGGAACATCCTGCTGAGTTTACACAACCAGTACGAAGCATCTCTTGCTGTTTCAATTGACCGAGGTCACCGGCGACGTAAGAAGCTCCGAATGGAGTTCTTACTAAGGCAGATCCGCGTAAAACAGTTACTACTCCAGTGTAGGCAAGATCGTCATACATACGTTCCCATGTCAACCCATTGTTAAACGAAATTTCAACATCGCCGCTAATTGTTGCGTTGGTTAACAAGTATTGAATCCAAGGAATCAAGGCTCCTGGTGAAGAAGATGTTGGAATGGTAGGAGAGGAAACGCTGTAGATGTTTCCAGATGGTGAGTAAACGGTGTGCAAAAACGCCGTGTAATACATGCCGATAGAGGGAGGAGATCCTTGAAACCATAAGCAGGTTCTGTTTGACCACCAATAGTTATTTGGAGAGGGG
>CAYSLG010000030.1:0-8973 GCA_964431935.1 uncultured Gammaproteobacteria bacterium | reverse complement strand
GAAAAGCGCAACTTCAGGGTATGCGTCGCTTGACTGGGAATTTGTCCGCTATGAGGCGGTTGAAGCGGATACGCTGACGATTCTTCTCAACGGCGATGAAGTTGAAGAGTTTTGCGAATTGGTGGCAAAGGAGCGCTCATTTGAAAAAGCAGACAGACTTGTTAAGCGTCTGAAGGAAATTATTCCCCGCCAGCAGTATGAAGTGCGGATGCAAGCGCAGTATAAAGGGAAAATTATCGCGTCCGAACGGCATGCACCTTTTCGAAAAGACGTGACACAGAAACTATACGGCGGGGACAGGACGCGCAAAGACAAACTTCTTGATAAGAAAAAAGAAGGAAAAAAGAGGATGAAAATGGTCGGGAAAGTGGAAATACCCAAAGAAGCGTTTTTAAAGTTGTTCAGGAAAGAATAAGTACAATTAACCCATATAATAACCAAGAAACAAGATACAAGAAACAAACAATATCCAATATTCAAATATTCAAATTCCAAACAGTTTGATTATTTGATTATTGTAATTTGGAATTTGTTTGTATCTTGCTTTATTGGTGATTGGTTATTTATTAGAAATTAGCTTCATTAGAAATGAGAAATTAAACTTCCTTCCACGCAATATTCTTATCTTTCTTCATAAACGTATACTGGCGTTTGGCATAGTGGATTTCTTTGGTTATCCACTCCTCTACTGCCTGTTCTTTTGTGCAGAGTCCCCGCAGGTATTTGATAATTTGCCGGTAGCCAATCGTCTTCATGCCCGGATCCTGCTCCGTATACCCTTTTTTAAGAAGCGATCTGACTTCCTCAAACGCGCCCTGTTGAATTCTTGTTCCAACGCGTTGTTTTATGGCGGCAGCGAGACTATCTCTTGTTTTGTGTTTGAGGCCGATCATGGAGATATTCGTATTTTGGTAAGGGCTGCGAAATACGTCTTGCGAATTACGATGTACGTTGGACGATACGGGTTTCGTTGCCTTTACCGATTTCCGATGTATAGCAATCTCTATCTTCCGTATGAGGCGCTGGGGATTTTGTTTTTCGCTTTCGTTCAATAGGTTAAAAAAATCAGCGTCAATTGTCTTCAATTCGTTCTGCAGCTTTTCAACAGAGTATGCGGTATACCGTTTCCTCAAATCCCAGTCCGGCGCAATGCGTTCGGTTTCAACAGAATACAAAAGATGTTTGATATATAGATATGTTCCGCCGACAAGAACGGGAGTTTTTCCCCGATTTAGGATATTTCGTATGGCGGGAATTGCGCGTTGCGTGTAATCAAAGGAAGAAAAATATTGGTCGGGTGTAACAATATCATACAGCCAGATTTTTTCATCGCCTTTACCGGTAATAATATTGAGATGTGTATATATCTGGCGGGAGTCGCAATTTATCAATTCTCCGTTTTCTTTGGAAGCAAATTCCAGCGCAAGATCTGTTTTTCCGGTTGCAGTCTGTCCGGTTATAACGACAAGCTTCATTTTTTCTTCTTTATTTTTGAGGCTTCTATAAGATTTTTGTAGAGGTAGAGTACGTCAACAGGCCCGATGCCTCCGGGAGTCGGCGTATAAAATGAAGCGGTATTTTTTATTTCCGCCTCGTCATAGTCTCCTCTTAATTTTCCGTTTTCACGGCGCAAACCGACATTCAGCAGTATTGCCCCCGGCTTCATAAGATCGGGTGTAATAACTTTTCTTCCAACGGCAGTAATAATAATATCTGCCTCACGATAAAATTCTTCGGTGTTGGGTGTTGAAGAGTGGGTATTGATATACGGAATGCCAAATTCGGAAAGCGCTCTTCCGATTGCCTGTCCGCCGGTCACGCCTCTTCCGATCAAAACAATTTTTTTGTGGCGCAAAACACGCTTAAAAAATGTTTTGTCCTTTGAAGGGTTTATAAAAAGATGTTTATCGTATTTATTGGAACCGAAAATAAATTTCAGAAACGTAAGAACAGCAAGGCCTATAGGCGGCATAAAAAAAGATTTTTTCTGATGACACTCAATTTCTTTCTGGTGAGGGACAAAATCAAAAATGCTTTCGGTATTTAATTGGGCGGGAAGAGGCTGTTGGATGATGATGCCGGTTGTCTTTGGATTGTTTGTTTTTTCTTTTATACAATGCATGAAATGCTCAAAATTCGGAGCTTCTTTCATATGTGCCAAGTCATATTCAATATCAAGTTCTTTTGCCACTTTTGCCTTCATGCGTACAAATGAGAGCTGGTCGGGAGAGTCTCCAATGAGAAAGACAACTAATGTAAGATGTTTACCCCTTTTTTTTAATTTCTGCACTTCCTTCTTAAGCTCAATCTTCATCATGTCTGCGATCAGTCTTCCGGATATTTCCATAAAAGTAGTTTATTATATCACACGAATGTGGCACTGGCAACGGCGTCTCCTTTTTGAGAAAAGCGCATCAGGATAACCCCTTTTGCAGATCTTGAACGTGAAGGAATAGATCCAAGAGGAATTTTTACCACTTGTCCTGCAGTGCTTGTGATGATAACCGTTGCATTTTCTTCATCAATGATCTGCGCAAACGCAGTCTGTCCCCATTTTCCGTCAACAGAGGTGATTTTTACTCCTTTTCCTCCCCTGTGCTGACCCTTAAAAAGGGAAAGGCTGGTTTTTTTTCCGATTCCCCGTTCGCCGATAATGAAAATATTTTTTTTGAATTCTTTTTCCGAAAATATATCACACGCCGCAACCGCATCTTCTTTTTCCAAATCAATACCTTTTACGCCGATTGAAGTTCTTCCTGTCGGTCTGACTTCGCCTTCTTTAAACACAATGGCTTTTCCATGCTTTGTTGTCAACATGATGTTTTTTGCTCCGTCGGTTAATCGTACCCACAACAATTCATCTCCCGCCTCAAGTTTTATTGCAATGATGCCGTTTGTCCGTATATTTGCAAATTCTTCAAACGTGGTTTTTTTGACTGTTCCGTGTTTTGTGCACATAAAAATAAATTTGTTCGTTTTTGTTTCTTCTTCGGTGTTTTGGTAGGTAAGAAGGGATGTAATTTGTTCGTCGGGACGGAGTGTGAGAAGATTGACAACGGCTTTTCCTTTTGAAGTGCGCGTTCCTTGAGGAATATCCCATACCCTGTTTTGGAATATTCGCCCCTGATTGGTGAAAAAGAGAATATGATCATGCATCATTGCGGTTGTAATACAAAATACATCGTCTGTTTCTTTTGTTTCTATGCCGGCAACTCCTTTTCCTCCCCTGTTTTGCACTTTGAATGTTTCGCGGGGGACTTGTTTGATATATCCTTCCTTTGTCAACACGACAATGACCTCTTTGTTTTCAATGAGTTGTTCATCGGTAATCTCTCCCGGACGGGATTTAATGATTTTTGTTTTCCGCGCATCGCCGTATTTTTCTTTCAGATAGAGAAGTTCGGTTTTAATAACGGTAAGGATTTTGAAAATATCCTTAAGAAGGTTTTCAAGATATGCAATGGTTTCTTTGAGCATTTTTAATTCATCTTCTATTTTTTCCCGTTCCAGTCCGGTAAGGCGCTTCAACTGCATATCAAGAATTGCTTGCGCTTGGAGTATAGACAGTTTGAACCGTGTTGTTAAATTGAGTTTTGCTTCTGATTCGTCTTTTGATTTTTTTATGGTTTCAATAACCGCGTCAATATTGTCAAGCGCGATAAGGTATCCTTCCAGAATATGCGCTCGTGCTTTTGCCTGCGCAAGTTCGTATTCGGAGCGCTTTGTGACAATCTGCACCCTGTGTTTGAGGTATTGTTCCAGTATTGTTTTCAGGGAAAGTGTCTGGGGAATGCCATCAACAAGCGCAACAATATTAACGGGAAATGAAATCTGCAGCTCGGTAAATTTGAATAAATTATTCAAAACTTTTTTGTAGGATGCGTCGCGTTTCAACTCTATATATACGCGTATTCCGTCGCGGTCTGATTCGTCGCGCAAATCAGAGATACCAACAATCCTCTTGTCATTGACGAGATTCGCAATTTTTTCAACGAGATTTGCTTTGTTGACTTGGTAGGGCAATTGTTTGATAATAATCGCCATTTTTCCTCCTCCCAGATTTTCTTCTTCAACAAGTCCCCGAACCATTATTTTTCCTCTTCCTGTTGCATACACTTCTTTTATATCGGATGCGCCGTATATGATGCCTTCGGTCGGGAAATCAGGGCCTTTTATAACATTCAAAAGATCGTCAGTCGTCGCATTGTATTGTAAATATTTGCTTTGTTCTTTTGCATTATGCGCTTCTTTTGACTGTGTTTTGTCAAGTTCGGCTTTGTCAATCATGCAGCAGATGCCGTCAATAAGTTCTGTTAGATTGTGGGGGGGGATTTTTGTTGCCATACCGACTGCGATTCCTTCTGCTCCCATAAGGAGAAGATTCGGAAGTTTTGCGGGAAGATACATAGGCTCCTGTATTGTTCCGTCAAAATTATCTACAAAGCGGACGGTTTCTTTATCAATATCAACCAGTATTTCCTCTGCTATTTTGGTAAGTTTTACCTCGGTGTACCTCATGGCAGCCGCAGGGTCGCCATCAATGGATCCGAAATTCCCCTGTCCTTTTATGAGAGGATATCTCATAGAGAATGTTTGCGCCATACGAACAAGCGCCTCATATACCGGCGCGTCACCATGAGGATGGAATTTTCCGAGAACTTCTCCAACCACTTTTACCGACTTTGAAAATTTTGCTCCGGAATCCAATCCCATTCTGTGCATTGCGTAAAGAATTCTCCGATGAACCGGTTTCAGCCCGTCGCGAACATCGGGAAGGGCGCGGGAGACAATAACAGACATCGCGTAATCAAGGTACGCCCGCTTCATTTCTGATGAGATTTCGGTGGATTGGATGTTATGGGACATAATCAGTTAAAAGTTATACTAAAAATGGCGCAATAAGCAATGCCACGATATTTAATACTTTAATCATAGGATTGATTGCCGGACCCGCAGTGTCTTTGTACGGATCGCCGACTGTATCGCCGGTAACCGCGGATTGATGGGCAAAACTTCCTTTTCCTCCCAGATTTCCTTCTTCAATATATTTTTTTGTATTGTCCCATGCCGCTCCGCCGGTTGTCATGGATATGGCAACAAAAAGCCCGGTGATAATGCTGCCAACAAGCAGTCCTCCCAGCGCTTTTGGTCCCAATAAAAATCCGGTAAGCAAAGGAGCTGTAACCGGAATAAGCGCAGGAACAATCATTTGCCGAATTGCAGACTGCGCAACAATGTCAACAGCCTTGCCGTATTCCGGTTTTTCTTTGCCTGACATGATTCCTTTGATTTCCTTGAATTGTCTGCGGACTTCGTTTACGATGGCGATACTTGATTTTCCAACAGCTTCCATGGCGAGTGCCGCAAAAATATATGGAAGCGCCCCTCCGATAAACAATCCGACAATAACGTTCGGATCTGCAAGCGAGAAAATCATATCAGAGCCAAATGCCGCAGACTTTTCAAGCTCTGCGGTGTAACTTGCAAATAATACGAGCGCCGCAAGCCCGGCAGATCCGATCGCATACGCCTTTGTGATTGCTTTTGTTGTGTTGCCTACCGCATCAAGAGGGTCGGTAACGTCTCTGACTTTTTTATCAAGTCCCGCCATCTCAACAATCCCTCCCGCGTTATCGGTAATCGGGCCGAAGGCGTCAATTGCAACAATAATGCCGGTTAGAGAAAGCATGCTGATTGCGGAAATAGCAATGCCGTAAATTCCAGCCATTGAATATGCTGTTAAAATCCCGCCGGAAATAAGGAGAATTGGAGCAAATGTTGATTTCATGGAAACCGCAAGGCCGGCAATAATATTTGTTCCGTGTCCTGTGGTTGAAGCCTGCGCAATGGTCTTAACCGGACCGAAATTTTTTGAAGTAAAATATTCGGTTATTGTAACAAGTCCGATTGTGATAATAAGACCGATAATTGACGCAAAAAACAACTGCAGCGAAGATATGGATTCAAGCCCGTATGGAAAAAACACTTGTATAAGAGCGTAAAAACCCGCAGCAGATAAAACAATACTGACAATAAGCCCCTGATAGAGAGCTTTCATGATATTTTTTCCCTGCAGTTTGACGAACATGCTTCCGATAATGGAGGTGACAATGGAAACACTTCCGATTAACAGAGGGAACAGAATAACAGATATATTATTTTTAAACGTAAGCTGACCTAAAATCATTGCGGCAACTGCAGTGACAACATATGTTTCAAAAAGATCCGCAGCCATACCCGCATCGTCTCCGACATTGTCTCCAACCAAATCCGCGATAACTCCCGGATTGCGGGGGTCATCTTCGGGAATCCCTTTTTCAATTTTTCCCACCATATCGGTTCCCACGTCCGCGCTTTTTGTATAAATTCCTCCGCCAAGCCGTGCAAAAACCGAAATAAGAGAGCTTCCAAATCCAAGACCGACAAACGGCTGAAGATTCATGGGTTCGGCGTTTCCTGTTACTTGAAGAATATAATAAAAACCGGAAAGGGAAAGAAGAGCAAGTCCCGCAACCATAAGTCCGGTGACTGATCCTCCGGAAAATGCAAGAGAGAATGCGTGTTCAAGGCCTTTTTTTGCCGCCTGTGCTGTCCTTATATTGCTTTTGACCGCAACGCTCATACCAACAATGCCGGCAATGGCGGAAAACACTGCGCCAACTGCAAATCCAAGAGCAGTGTAAACTCCCATAAAAAAATACAAAACGGCAAAAATTACAGCACCGATAACCGCAACTACTTTATATTGGCGCACAAGATATGCGGATGCTCCTTCGGCAATAGCATCGGCTATTTGATTCATTTTTTCGTCGCCTTTTGGTTTTGAAAGGACGTCGTATGCTAAATACAATCCATACCCGATTGACAACAGCGCCGAAACAAGAGAGGCCGCAAGAGCGTTGTCTGTAATAAATTGCATCATAAGTTTATGATAAATGTATAATTTTATAAAAGTATTAAGTTCTAAATCTTAAATTTTAAACAATTTTAGTTTAAGATTGAGCACTTCAAATTTAGACATCCAGATTTGCCAGTCGTGCATGTGTAACGATAAATTTTTTTCTCGGCGGAACTTCTACACCCATAAGCATGGTAAATACATGGTCTGCTTCTTGTGTGTCTTGAATAGTAACCTGTTTTAACACCCGTGTTTCAGGATCCATGGTTGTTTCCCACAACTGATCGGGATTCATTTCTCCCAAACCCTTATACCGCTGGATAGTAAGAGATTTGGATTCAAAAGTTTTGACAATGCTGTTTTTTTCCTCTTCCGCATATGCATATTGTATCTTTTTTCCTGCCTGAATTTTATACAGAGGCGGTTGAGCAACATAAATATGGCCCTTATTGACAAGGTCAGGCAGATGGCGGAAAAAAAACGTAAGGAGCAGCGTTCTGATATGCTCTCCGTCAACATCGGCATCGGTCATAATTACTATTTTATGATAACGGAGTTTTCCGTAATCAACGTTTTCTCCTATTCCCATGCCAAGAGCTATAACCAGATCCTTTAATTCCTTAAACGATAATACTTTATCAAGATATGCCCGCTCTGTATTGAGGACTTTTCCCCGAAGAGGAAGAATTGCCTGGAATTTCCGGTTTCTTCCGTCTTTGGCAGTTCCTCCTGCGGAATTACCCTCAACAATAAAAATTTCCGATTTTGATGCATCTTTTTCCTGGCAGTCGGCAAGTTTTCCCGGCAAAGTTGCTCCTTCAAGCGCTCCTTTGCGAAGAACCGCGTCTTTTGCCGCTTTTGCGGCAAGCCGGGCTTTCTGGGCAAGGAATATTTTTGAAAGAATTTCGCGTGCCGGTTTTGGATTTTCTTCAAAATACATGTCAAGATATTCCGATACTGCCTGTTGGACTACAGTCTGCACTTCTGAATTTCCAAGCTTTGTTTTTGTCTGGCCTTCAAACTGAAGATTGGTTGAGGGCATTTTGACATAGACAATCGCAGTAAGTCCTTCTTTTACATCCTCTCCGGTAAAGGTTTCATTGCCGTTTTTTGTTCCAAATTCTTTTTTGGCGTATGCGTTGATTGATTTGGTAAGAGCGGTGCGGAAACCTGTTAAATGGGTTCCTCCTTCGTGAGTGTTGATAACGTTGACATATGAAGAAACAGATTCGCTGATAGAATCATTGTATTGGATAGCGACTTCAATTTCTTTATCATCAACCTGTTTTTTAATGTAGACGGGATCGTGTATAATTTTTTTCCCTTTGTTCAGGTCGCGGATAAGAGACAGTATTCCTCCGTCAAAAAAATAAGCATACCGTTCTTCGGTTTTCTTATTGTTAATTTTAAAGAATACATTATTGATAAGGTATGCCCGTTCTTTTATTTGTTTCTTAAAAATAGCATTATTAATCTCTATTGTTTCCGTAAAAATTTCTTTGTCAGGCAGGAAAGAAAGACCGGTTCCTTGTTCAAAAGGAAATCCAATGGCGGATTTTTGGGTTTTTTTGATGGGGTGTTGAGGTATTCCTTTTCTATATTCCTGCGAGTAAAGTTGTCCATCCCGTTTTATTTCAACGATAAGGTGTTCTGACAGCGCATTGACAACAGAAGCTCCTACTCCGTGCAGGCCTCCGGAAATTTTATATGCTCCTCCATTAAACTTTCCTCCCGCATGAAGTTTTGTCATGACAATTTCAAGTGCGGATATGTTGTATTTTGGCACTTTGTCAATAGGTATTCCCCGGCCGTCGTCAAAAACGGTAAGATAATTATGTTGCTCAACCGCAACATGAATATTGCGGCAAAAGCCTGCAAGTGCTTCGTCAATGGCGTTGTCCACAATCTCGTTGAGACAGTGGTTGACGCCATATTGTGAAGTTGTCCCAATATACATTGCAGGCCTTTTTCGTACAGGTTCAAGACCTTCAAGTACAACAATGGATTCTGCTCCGTATGTTGAATTTTGAGATTTTGTCATGGTATTTTAATTCTCCCTTAGGTTCGTCGTTCTC
>CAYSLG010000029.1:8435-9056 GCA_964431935.1 uncultured Gammaproteobacteria bacterium | reverse complement strand
TTAATGTTGATATGCTTACACTCTCAAATACATCAAAACATGGTCAACGTATGTATCCTGATAAAAAATCCCCTCCGGCAGGTTGCCGTATTCTTTAAATCCGAATTTCTTGTATAGATCAATTGCAACCTGATTATTTGAAAATACTCCAAGTGTAACGATTTTCAAATGGGAAATATTCTTTTGTGCCTCTTCTAACATAAGTTTCATAAGGGTTGCGCCTATTCCTTTATTTCTATATTCATTCAATACCGAAATCCCTACCGCTCCAACATGATTTTCAACTCTCTCATTCGTGCAAAGATTTGCGATACCGATTATTTTATTTTCTACAATCACAAATAACATTACTGCTTTTTTCTCAAGAATATTTTTTATTTGCTGATTTAAATATTTTTTCTCTTCTTCAAAGCTTATTTTCTCACCTTGAAATCTTATAAATGTTTTTTCTTTCGATAGGATATTTATGTAATCACACATAAGAGAAGCATCGTCCTCACGGGGATAGCGAATTGAAAAAACCACTCCGCCATTTGTTTTACCGTTAAAAATAATTTTCCCCATAAAGCAATTATAAAGTATCCTTCACTCCAGACAGCATCTATTCCCCAGTATACTTCT
>CAYSLG010000029.1:0-8425 GCA_964431935.1 uncultured Gammaproteobacteria bacterium | reverse complement strand
AATTTTCCCCATACGGCAATTTTAGAAAAATATGATTCTATATCTTGTACTTCTTCCCATACCAATTCTTTCAATCCTTTTCAGATTTATGAGTTTTTTCAATACTTGATTAACAGTGGGCCTGACTACTTTTGTATTTTTGGCAATACCCCCCGGTGTTGCCTCTTTAACATCTTGTAAATATTCCAAAACAGCCAGCTGTTTTCCCGACAAAGTTTTCTCCACATTTTCAGCGTTCAGTAATTCAACTGCCTGTTTTGACTGGTCAAAAATAATATTCAAGAAAAAGGTCAACCATGGTACAATATCCGGTTTTTCTGACTTAAAAGCTTGCCCTGAGCGACCCTGAGCAGAGTCGAAGGGGAGGCGAAGGGTAATTTGAGTTTTCCTTAAAGCAATATAATATTCCTGCTTTTTTTCCTCAATTATCTTTTCATGGGAAACATAAGGCATGTATAAATACCCTGCTTGAAGCATTAATAAATTAGTTAAGATTCGAGATATTCTACCGTTGCCATCGCGGAAAGGATGAATCTTTAAAAATTCCACCACAAAATTAGCAATCACCAATAGAGGATGGTATTTTTTATTCTTTAATGCTCCAATAGTCCATTCAACCAATTCCTGCATTTCAATAGGCGTAAGGTAAACCTGTGTCGTATCAAAAATTGTTCCGACAATATTTCCCTTTGTGTCAATCATCTGTACTTTGTTTTCCGTTGCTTTATATTGTCCCCGGTGAAACGTGTCTTTTTCTACATACCTAAGGATCTCCTGATGAAAATGTTTAATTGTTCCTTCATTGAACTTGATTGACTGCCAGGAATCAAAGACGTTTTTTAACAGTTCAAAATAGCCTTTTACTTCTTGAATATCGCGGTCCTGAAATTTTTGCATAGAAATACCCCTCATCAAATCTTCTACATCAGAATCACTCAATTTTGCCCCCTCAATACGGGTAGAAGCGCCTGTAGAAGTAATAAGCACGGATTGTTTAAGTTTGCCGAGTATTTGCGGGTGTAAATTAGCACCAGCCGTCCAACGGCCTTTCAGCTCGTCAATTGCGGCTATAAGAGTAAGTATATTGGCCGGAATCATTTCCAACCTCTGATCAAATTTCTTCATAACTTTAATTCTATATCTTAAACTTCAAACGGGTACAGTATTGTATCCGTCTATATAAGATTATATTAGATTATATAAGATTAGTAAATCGTTTGTCAAGTGTTGAAATATCAGATAAGTTTATCTGTTTGTTCTTTCAATAAAAGATTAAAAATAATCTGATATATTTCTAATAATCATACGGTTATTATTTACAATAAAATAAATACTTTAACAGAGGTAAATAATAATTGATCCGCAAAGTGAAAGACTATAAAATATGTTATTTTTGAAGAATTGATTTTAGGCTTCTAATATCCTATAATCACATATTATTATCTAATAATAATATGCCACAAGAAATCGTTCGTTATGGAGAACCATCAACTGTAACACCTATAGATCTAGTTGGAGGAAAAGGCTACAATCTTCTCAAGTTGGCAGATTTATCAAAAGGAAGCGATTTTATTGTACCTCCTTTTTATATCATTCCTGTTGGATTTCAATATTCAGATCCTCGGCTAAAAGAATTATTTGAATTATTACCTAAACCTCTTGCTGTTCGTTCCTCTTCTCCCCATGAAGATTCAAAAGGATTTTCTTTTGCCGGTAGATTTAAATCATTTTTAGATGTAGAAGATTTTCAAGGATTTCAAACGGCTATTGGAGGTGTATTAGATAGTGCAGCCGATATTAGAGTTAAAGAATACGCTCAACAACACGGACTACCAGTTGATGAAAGAATGGCAGTAATCATCCAAGAAATGGTCAGACCATTGTATTCCGGAGTTTGCTATTCAACATTTAACCCAAATAATCCAAAAACAATTATTGAATTTACAGGTGGACTAGCAGATGAATTAATGGCTGGGAATAGACAAGGAAGTCTTGCGAGTTTCGATAAGGGTTTTAATTTAACAATGGAGCACGGAGACGAATTGCCAGATTTAGAAAGAGTGGCAGGAGTTGCACAAGACCTGGAAAGAATTTTTAATGAAAGGTTGGATATTGAATTCGCTGTTTCTAAAGACAGACAAATATATATTGTCCAGGCAAGACCAATTACTGACCCTGCATGGCCTGATATTCAAATTCCTGAAATTGATCCTTCAAAGACTATACTGGAAGCAGATATTGTAAGAGGATCGGGTTTATTCTCCGGTCCTGTATTTGTATTTAGAAGTCCGACTGAAATGGAAAGATACGCAAAAATACATAATAAACAGCCGATGATTGAAATAAATAAACAATGGCATAAATTAAAAGAATTCAACAGTAGCCACCCTGAAGGATATTGCCTAATTGCTGACAACCTAGAAGCACATGAAATTATGATGCAGGATAGAGGACTAAAAAATGTTAAAGCACTTGTAATGGTAGATTTTGCGTCACGATTTTCTCATCCGATTAAAATAGTTTCTGAAACGGGAGCATTTTACTTAGGTGCCTTCGGAAAAAAAGACCTGCTTGATACAATTGATACCGGAGACACAATCTCGGTTACCTCAAACCAATCAAAAGGGGTTGTTTTTGATTTAACTAAACCAAAGGTTGAATTCAGAAAAGCAAATCTTGAAAATACTCCTGTAGTTCAATTTGGTTCCGCGATGCAAATGCTCCAACCCGACTATGAAGACGTTGATGACCATCTCTACACAGATGAATCTGGAAAAATCGGAATTTTATTCATCGACTACAATGATCAAAACGGAAAACCAGATGACGTTTTTTATGATGTGATCGTAGACGGATTAATCGTTGAAGCCGGAAGATATGAAGCATCAAGAACAATCACGAGACATCAAACTTTTTCCTCCCTTTTGAATTCTTTACTAGCCGAAGCAAAAAATAAAATGGGAAAAAAATAATAAGAAGGACTATAAAAAAGCCGCCGGCATGGGGAAAGCAAACCACGTCGACCCATACGGCTTTTTCGTATGCTGATAAACTGGTAATAAGCGTTTTAAATCTGAAAAAAGATTAATACAGTAAAACTCACTTTTTCCTCAAAAACGCGGGGATATCAAATTCATTGTCTTCGTCAATGAATTCTTCATTGACGGCGGTTTCCTGTTTTTTTTCTTCCTGCTTTTTAGGTAATTCATCCGGTAAGGCGTCCGACAAAGTCACCGGCCGTGCAGTTTCTTCCGGTTCTCTGCGGAATCTGAAAAGTTTTACTTTACTGTCGTCAAATTTCGTTGCAATAAGTGTAATCTTTATCTGATCCATCATTTTTTCATCAATCACCGCGCCGAAAACAATATCGGCGTCCGGATCAACGGTTTTTGTGATGATATTTGCCGCTTCGTCAATTTCATTCATGGTTAGATCTGGACCGCCTACAATATTAAACAGCACTCCGCGCGCACCCTCTATGGATATGTCAAGAAGAGGAGAGGAAATTGCCTGTTTGATAGCCTGCATCGCCCGCTTGTCACCGCTTCCAACACCAATTCCCATGAGTGCGGTTCCGGCATTCGTCATAACAGTCCTGACATCGGCAAAATCAACATTTATCAAGCCCGGAGTCGTAATAAGCTCTGCTATGCCTTTAACTCCTTGGTACAAAACCGAGTCAATCCGCTTGAAGGCTTCAAGAATGGGAGTTTTTTTATCAATAACCTGGAGTATTCGTTGATTGGGAACGGTTATCAGTGTATCAACTTTCTCTTTCAATTTTTGGATTCCTTCATCTGCCGCAATTTTCCGTTTTGAACCCTCAAATTCAAACGGCCTGGTAACAACCGCAATAGCAAGCGCTCCGGTTTCTTTTGCAATTTCTGCAATGATAGGCGACGCTCCTGTTCCCGTCCCTCCTCCTTCGCCGCACGTAATAAAAATCATGTCAACGTCATGCAGTTCTTCTTTAATTCTCTCGCGGGATTCCTCCGCAGCCTGCCGGCCAATTTCAGGATCGCTGCCCGACCCTAAACCCCTTGTCAAATTTTCGCCGATTTGAATTTTGATAGATGCTTTATTGTTTAACAAAGCCTGCGCATCGGTATTAACCGCAATAAAATCAACGCCGGTAATTCCTCCATCGGCAATCATGGTTGAAAGAGCATTGCATCCTCCTCCTCCAACGCCGATTACTTTTATTTTTGCCGCCTGCCCTGTGCGTGGTTTTATTAACATGCTTAAGGTATAAATTGTTTAAAAAAATCTTTTATTTTATTTACGGACATTCCTGCAGATATATCCTTAAATATTTTATTAAAATTCTTGAATTTTTCCTCTTTTTCTCCCAATCCTTTTGATCCATAAAGAATAAGTCCGACGGTTGAGGCAAACTGCGGATCAAGGATCTCGTCAACAAGGCCGGTTATCTTATCCGGAAAACCCACACGAACAGGAAACCCGACTATTCTTTTACCCGTCTCAATCATGCCAAGACCCGAAGGAATATTACCGCTGAATCCGCTTCTCTCTATCTCTTCTCCTATAAGTTTAAAAATCTCTTCAAGTCTCGGTACAATAATACCATCTATCAGAGATTTGAGAGAAACTTGGGAAAGATTTTCCGGAAGATTAAGTTCTTTTAAATTTACTTCCTCTTCAAATCTCTTTTTTACACTTGTTTGCTTGTCGTGTATTTTCTTACTTAAAAAAAGTTTTATTTTTTCGGCAGATTCAAGAGAAACCCGTAAACCAACCGCAATATCATTGGTAATATGGCGGGCTCCCAAAGCAATAGAAGCAGAGTGTGAAAGCGATCCTTCCACATACATACACAGATCAATTTTTCCTCCGCCCATATCCACAACAACAACACCAAGCTCCTTTTCCGTATCGGTCAATACGGATTCGGCAGACGCAAGGCCGGAAAAAATATACCCCGCATTCTGCAGGCCGAGGTCATTCAGACACCGGTCAATATTTTTTAAATTTGTCTGGGAAGCGGTAATGATATGGGTGTCAACTTCAAGCCTTACACCGCTCATACCGATAGGATTGCGGATACCGGCCTGGCCGTCCACGACATAATCCCGGGGAGATACCTCAATGATTTTTCGCGTGGTAGAAAGAGATATTGCGCGCGCGGCTTCAACGGCACGGTTCACATCGTCTTCGGTAATTTCTCCTTGCGGATTAGCAACTGCTACTACTCCCTGTGAGTTAAGAGATGATATATGCGGTCCTCCAACCGTTACAAATACATCATGGATTTTATGCCCTGCCATCCGCTCTGCTTTTTCAACACTCTCTTCAACTGCAGCCGTTACTTGATCAATATCAACGATCAGTCCCTTTTTAACGCCCCTGGAAGCAGTTGCATGAAATCCGATTATGCGAATTTGATCTTCTTTTTCCGACCTAACCCCGACTACTGTCGCAATTTTTGAACTTCCTATGTCAATTCCGCAAATCAATATGTCGCTCATACTAACAGTATATTGTTAATCTTTAAATATCGCAACGGGTTTATCAAATCGCAAATCCAGAGAAACAAACTGCTTTCCCTCTATTTTAAATTGTTTTATAACTGTTGTGAATTGATAGTTTTGTATCGCTTCATCTTTTTCCGTTGTGAAAAACACCCTCTTATTTCCAATATTCAATGCTATCATACTGAAACCTTCAATATCAACACTATCAACGCTCAAGTCCAAGTCGCCCGATTGTCTTATAAATTGCAAAGCAATTTGTATATCCCTATGCGAAATCACATCTCCAGCTTGCAGGGTGTCATAATCAAAAGACTGATAGTAACGAATAACCGGCAAAAAGGGAATTTTACTTCTTTTTTTATACAAAATTTTTCCGCTTTCGGAAAGGATAAGGTATCCCTTATCGCTTGACTGCACAACGGCAAGGGGAGTTTCCGTATCAATATGTATTTGCAACGTGTTCGGATATTTTTTTACAAGTTTTGCTTCTTTTACAAGAGTGTTTGTTTCAACAATGTTTTTTTGAATTGTTTTTTGTGTAATAAAAAAAATATTTTTATGTTGTATTGTTTTTAATCCTAAAAGAGGTGTTTCTTTATCAAGTCCGTATATTTCTATAGAAGAAACGGTGAATAACGAATATCCAAAAAAAAGAAAAGCAAACCCTGCAGCCGCCAATGCAAATATGGTAAAAAAATACCTTTTATTTCTCAAAAATTTCTTCAATAAGGATATTTGACGCATTGTCTTTATATAATACTTGTAATGTTTTGAAATTTTCTTGATAGCTGGATTTGTTGTGTACAACCTCTTCTATGATTTTTTCAAGTTTCCCGCCGGATTCACTCTGCTGGAATATTTCTCCTGCCCCTGCGTTTTTGAATAATTCCGCCTGGATATACTGTTCTTTATTTGCAGACCACGGAAGAGGAATAAAAATAGCGGGTTTTTTCAACGAAAGCAGCTCAAAAAACGTATTTGCACCTGACCTGCCAATGACAATATCGCTTACTGAATAGATATACCCTATTTCGTCATCAAAAAAATGTTTTGCAATAAAATATCTGTTTTTCATATTCTCGGGCAAACGCTCGCGCAATGCAAAGAGACGTTCATAATCACAATATTCTTTTGTATCTCCAATTTGGTGAATAACAGTATAATTTTTCAGAAGATCCGGAAGAATCCGTTCAATATGCATATTGATGCTGTGTGATCCCAGAGATCCGCCGGTAATATACAACGTTGGTTTGTCAGAAGGTGCGGTAAACGGTTTTTTTAAAACGGTGTATATTGACGATCGTATAGGATTTCCTGTCAGTATTGTTTTTTTTGAATTAAAATATTGTCCTGATTCGGGAAATGAAATAAAAACTTTTTTGGCAAAAAATCCGATTATTCTGTTGGAAAGTCCTGGGCGCGTTGTCTGCTCATGGGTATATACCGGAATACGAAATATAGCGCCAATCAATGCAATAGGAAGGGCTATATATCCTCCGAAAGAAAGAATGCGGTCGGGCTTTTCCCGCAGAAGAATTTGAAATGTCTGAAAAAATCCAAGCGGGATTTTAATAAAGCTCGCAAAGCTTTTGAGCCGGAAAAGCCTTGTCAACCTGCCTGTTTCAAGAGGAATAAACCGTACTCCTTTTTTCTGGATTTCGCCGTACTCTAATGACGATGTTTTTTCTCCTTCCAGACTGTGTTTTCTGCCAACGAATACAATCTGCACATCCGGCTTTTTTTTCTGCAGAGCTTCAATAATTGCCATAGCAGGAGAGAAATGCCCGCCGGTAATAAGAAGTTTCATGCATACAGTATAACAATTAATGTCTTTGCTTGTCATCCCCTCACAGGAGGGGATCCAGTCTAAAATTTACAATATAAAAATGAAAATTATGGTCTGGATTCCCGCCTTCGCGGGAATGACAAAAAGAATTCGAAAATGACAATGACAAAGCGGGAATGACAATAATAATATGGAACTATTACATTATCAATATCGTTGTTCTATATTTACGAATTTCTTTTCGCAATATTTATTACAATTCCCATCAAAATAAAAGAAATAATAAGATTGGATCCGCCGTATGACAAAAACGGCAGAGGTACACCGGTTAGCGGCAGCAAATTTACTATTCCTCCCAGATTGATAAGCATCTGCAAGCTGAAATACGAAAAAATCCCCGCCGCAAGCAGTTTTCCGAATCTGTCCGGAGCTTTTTCAATACTTTTATATATGCAGAAAATAAGGAAAAACAATGACATGATAAGAAGTGCTGACCCGATAAACCCGATTTCCTCGCTGATTATGGCAAATATGGAGTCTGTGTGCGCCTCCGGAAGAAAAAGGAATTTTTGGCGTGACGCGCCGAATCCTTTCCCGAATAGCCCTCCGTTGGAAAGGGAAATCATGATTTGATTGATATGATACGTAATACCAAGCGGATCAAGTTCCGGATTGAAAAAAGCAAGAATTCTTTTGAATCTGTATGCGGATGTTTTTATCAAAAAGAGAAATCCTATTATTGACGCCGGCAAGAAAACTAATAAATAGTGAAGTTCCGTACCGGCAAAAAAATACATTGATATACCTATTAGGAAAATAATAATAGCCGTTCCCATA
The DNA here is from genome assembly GCA_964431935.1 of uncultured Gammaproteobacteria bacterium. Lineage (GTDB taxonomy): Bacteria > Patescibacteriota > Microgenomatia > UBA1406 > GWC2-37-13 > CAYSLG01. The sequence goes on along the minus strand of CAYSLG010000029.1, from coordinate 310 downwards.
TCGGGCTGAAGAAAAATCAGAAGCATAAGAATTCCCAAAAGAATGGAAAATGCGAAAAACCGCTTTTTTTCCCGGTTTGTAAACCATGACGCAAGATAAATAAGTGTTGCAAATTTTGCCAATTCCGATGGCTAAAAATTAAAAAAACCGACGTTGATCCATCTGCGCGCGCCGCCGATTTTTTGGCCGATGCCGGGAATAAGAACGGCAAAAAGAAAAAAAATCGCGATATTCATGAGAAAAAATGCAAAAAAATGCAATTTTTTGTAGTCAAAAAAAGAAAAAAATATAATGGCAACAGCGCCTAAAA
>CAYSLG010000028.1:0-9085 GCA_964431935.1 uncultured Gammaproteobacteria bacterium | reverse complement strand
TATTGCTTAATCCGTTAAAGGCGCGCACGGCAAGCGCGGAGATTTTTGAGGCGAGCGGTTCTTCTACGGTTTTGTATTTGTAGGCATTGGCATCGTCGTAGCTTTCCAAGCTCGTGAAGTAATGTTTTCCGTCGGGTTTTTTCCTGAAGATTTTTTCACCGAGAAATACGTGGTTTTTCTGGCCGTCGTCATAGACAACCGCGGTGATTTCCGGTCCGTCTACAAACTCCTCAACAATAACGGGAATTTTATATGTTGCAATCATGTCATCAACTTTTTTCTGGGCATCTTTTGCCGTTTCCTGGACAGCCTTGTTGTTGATCCCCACACTTCCTCCGCTTTCGTTCAGTTTTACAATAAGAGGAGTGCGAAGAGTTTCGTCAATTGACGTGCCGGATCGCCTGATAAATTGAAAATTGGGAGTTGGAATTTGATAGGAAAGAAGAAGATGTTTATACAAATTGCGGTTATTTCCGATAACAAGACCTTCAATACCCGCTCCGGTATAAGGAATATTGGAAAGCTCCAAAGCAGCGGGTACCGAGGTCTGGAGCGCGTCTTTTCCTTTAATCGTGTCAACGAGATTCAATACAAGGTCGGGTTTGTCAACAAGCAGGTTTGTCAGAAAATATTGGTCGCCCGGGTATCCTTTAACAGGAATATTCATTTTTTGTATTTCCTCAACAACCTGCCGGGCGCGCTCTTCAACTTCAAGTTCGGCATGATACGCTTCTTCAGTTGGAAAACGTTCCCGCTCTACATGAGAGTAGGCGACGGCAACGAGTTTGAGCCTTTTAAGAGCCTCTTTGTCAACATCCATTTTATTCATATGAAATTAATTATATATCATTGGTATGATAAAATCATAACCTATGGCAAAACATATAAAGATATATAAACCCGGGGAAACTCTGATTTCACAGCGCAGGATACAAAAACGGACGCAGGAGATTGCGCGGCGCATAGCACAGGACTACAGAGGAAAAGACATGGTTATTGTGGGCATTATGAAGGGGACATATGTTGTGCTTGCGGATTTGACCAGAGAACTGTATTCGGCAGGATTAAAAACCTTTTCAGTGAACTTTATAACGGCAAAAAGCTATGGAAGCCTGACTGTTTCAGCAAAAGTTCCGGATATCATAGATCAGATAGATATAGAGTTGAAAAACAAACACGTTTTATTGGTTGACGATATTATTGATACGGGAAAGACGCTTAAAGCGGTAGTAGACTCTCTTAAAAAAAGAGTTATTTCAATACGTTCTTTTGTATTGCTTTCAAAAGACGAGCGCCGGGAGGTCTCTTTCAAACCCGATTACGTCGGATTTGAAATTCCCAACGTATGGGTGCAGGGATATGGCATGGATACGGATGAAAAGGGGAGAGGGAATAAGGATATTATTGTAGGACCGTGGGAATAAATTATGCTCATATTATTTGGTCTTGCCGGAGCGGGAAAAACATACGTTGGGACTATTCTTCAAAAATACTTCGGATTTTATTTGTATGACGGCGACAATGATCTGACCGGTGAGATGAAAAAAGCGCTGGTTGAGCAAAGAGTATTTACCGATGCAATGCGGGATGTTTTTTTCCACAATCTTATACAAAGTATTGCGGGCGTAAAGAAAAATCATGTGCGTCTTGCAGTTTCGCAAACATGTATTAAAGAAAAATACCGGCTGCAGATTCTTCAGGCATTTCCCGAAGCTCAATTTATACTGATAGCGTCAGATGAGAAAATACGAAGGCAAAGACTTACCCGGAGAAAACAGTATTCATTTGAAAAAAACAGAGCATACGTGCGTATTATGGACGACAATTTTGAAACGCCCCAGATTCTGCATAGTGTTATTGAAAATAACAGGGAAGGGGAAGAATATATTATAGAACAGCTTCGTGCAAAAGCAGATCTATAAGGGAAGAGGCTACGGCATGTTTTGTATCAAAGGGAATCTTTACCGTCTTGTTTTTCAGAAGCACAAAAACTTCATTGGTATCAGATTCAAATCCCTGATGGGCTTTTCCTACATCGTTTGCAACCATACAGTCTGCCTGTGAAGACTCCATTTTTATGTGAGCTTTTTTCAGAAGCTCCCGTTCCTGCAGTCCGTATTCTGCTTTAAACGCAATAAGTTTTATATTTGGATTCCATTGTTTTACTTCCTGTATTATTTTTGGAGAAGGAATAAGGGAAAGACGAATTGCAATATCGCTTGGGATTTTTCCTTTTTTCGTATTCTGCACTAAAAAATCCGCAACTGCCGCGGAATGAAAGACAATATCATGCTGCCGAATATTTTTTTTCATTAATTCAAAAAGATCCGCAGATGTTTCAAATATTTTTTGGCGTATGGAATATCGTGGTTCAACCGCATATTTTGACCGAAGAAGCAACACCTCCGCGCCCCGCAAAAAACATTCATCGGCCAAGGCAGCGCCCATCTTTCCCGAGCTTTTATTGGTGATAAAGCGGATATTGTCAATCGGTTCGCGGGTCCCCCCGGCTGTCACAATGATTTTTTTTCCTTTCAACAATTGAGAATATGCCAGAAATTTCATGAACTCTTTTTTTATTTCCGGCGCTTCGGGAAGCCTGCCTTTCCCGTTGTATCCGCAGGCGAGCGGACCCTCCGAAGGATCAAAAACATGGAATCCGTGGTATTTGAGCCGTGCGATATTTTCCTGCACGATTGGGTTGTGCCACATAGAAACATTCATGGAAGGAAAAACAAGGATAGGAGCTTTTGTTGCAAGCGCGGTTGTTGTTAAAAAATCATCCGCAATGCCGTGTGCAAGTTTTGCAATCGTATTTGCCGTTGCCGGAACAATGGCAAATAATAAAGCATGATCGGCAAGTTCTATATGGTCAACTGTGCGGGTTTTTAAAATACGCGTATAGTCAAACTCTTTTTCAAACAATTCAACATATACTTTGTTTCCGGATACGCGCTCAAATTGTCCACGGGGAACCATATGTGTTGCGCTGCGCGTCATAATGACGATGATATTCAGGCTCTCTTTTTTTAAAAGCTTGATAAGTTCAAGTGTCTTAAAAGCGGCGATACCGCTTGTGACGCCAATAAGAATTGTTTTCTGTTTTTTATATGACATAGTGTGTTCCCAAACTTTTTTTTCGTTTTATTGCCGATTCTATGATGGCAAGAGAGATTTCAAGCATATTTTGTAATTCAAGCATACGGAAATGAGTTTCACGATTTGGGATTTTTTCTTTCAACGCAAGAATAATATTCTTTGCAGTTTTCAGACCTTTTTGCGTTCTGACAATGCCGACATGATCCCACATGGTTTGTTTTAATATTTCGGAAATGTGTGTTAATAATGTGATATGTAAGGGAAACGTGTTGAAATGTATTGAAATTGATGGAAATCTATTGGTATGTTTCTTATTTTTTATCCCTTTCACAAGCTCTCTTGCAAAAACAACTCCTTCCAAAAGTGAGTTTGAAGCAAGCCGGTTTGCTCCGTGGACTCCGGTGCAGGCAACTTCGCCAACGGCATACAAATTTTTCACGCTTGTTTTTCCTTTCAGATCTGTTGCAATTCCTCCGCATATATAATGGGCGGCGGGAGTTATTGGGACGAGGTTTTTTGAGAGATCAAACCCGTGTTTTTTTAACATGTGAAAAATATTCGGAAACCTTCTTTTTATTGTTTTTTGATCAATATGGCGCATATCAAGGTATACGTCTGAAATTTTCTGCTCATAAAATATCGCCCTGGCAACTTCGTCGCGGGGAGCAAGTTCTCCCTTTTTGGCATAATGGAATAAAAACCGTTCCTTTTTTTCATTGACAATATACGCTCCTTCTCCCCGCAGCGCTTCGGATAAAAGAAAGAGAGGAGAAATATTCTGGCGGAATGCGGTCGGGTGAAATTGAACAAACTCCATATCTTTTAGTATTGCTCCTGCCCGTTTTGCCATTGCTATGCCGTCGCCTGTTGACACTGTTGGATTGGTGGTCCACTGGAATATCTGGCCGACTCCTCCTGTTGCAAGAATAACGGCAGAAGCATATAAAACGCCGGGTCTCTTCTGGTGAAGATAGTGGATCCCGTAACACGTATTGTGCACAGCAAGAAGATCTGTGCAGAATGTATGTTCCATCACTGTTATATTTTTTTTCCTGCGGATGCGGTTAATGAGCGCGGTTTCAATAGCTTTACCGGTAAAATCAGAAACATGAAGAATCCTTCTTCTGCTGTGCGCCGCCTCAAGAGTGGTAAGAAATTCGCCGTTTTCGTTTTTTTCAAACGGAGCGCCCATATCCGACAACCACCCAACTGCTTCAAAACTTTTTTTTGAAAGAAGAGAGACGGCCTTTTTTTTATTATGAAAATCTCCCGCCCGAAGCGTGTCGTGTGTATGAAGGCGGACAGAATCATTTTTTTGTATGACTGCGGCAATCCCTCCCTGTGCAAGCAATGTGCTGCCTTCGGAAAGGTTTGTTTTTGTGACAAGGGCAACGGAAGAAGTATCGGGAAGAGAAAGGGCAGTTGTCAATCCTGCAATACCTGATCCAACGATAATAGCGTCAAATTTGTTTTTCATGGGAGGGAAGTATATAATAGTATATTCCAAGCATAATAACAATTCCTGCATATTCCTATAGCATTAAAACATTCCGCATCCAATGAGGATCTTATTTCAGAAATAACGACGTTAATAAAAAAACGCGAAGCTCTTGTTTTGGCCCACAACTATCAAATTCCCCAAATCCAGGATATCGCGGATTTTGTCGGGGACTCTCTTGCTTTGTCTCAAAAAGCAGCTCAAACGGATGCGAAACTTATTGTGTTTTGCGGTGTTCATTTCATGGCAGAATCCGCAGCTATTTTTTCCCCGGAAAAAACCGTGCTTATTCCTGATCCTGAAGCAGGATGTTCCCTGGCTTCATCTATTGATGTTGAAGAACTGCGGAAATGGAAGGCAAAATATCCCGATGCGGTTGTTGTAAGTTATGTCAATACAACGGCAGAAGTAAAAGCAGAATCGGATTATTGCTGTACATCAACCAACGCGGTTGACATTGTCAACGCAATTCCCAAAAACAGGCAGATTTTGTTTGTGCCGGATATGTTTTTGGGAGATTTTGTTGCGCGGAAAACAGGCAGGGAAATTATTATTTATCCGGGTGAGTGCCATGTGCATGCACGGGTGCGGTTGCAGGATGTCCAGCAAAAACTGCATGAGCATCCCAACGCCGATTTTCTCATCCATCCGGAATGCGGATGCGTATCAAACTGCATGCATTATGCTGCGGTTGGTGATATGCCTGCGTCAAAAACACATATTCTGTCAACCGGAGGAATGCTAAAACATGCCAAAGAATCCCCAAAAAAAGAATTTGTCGTTGCAACGGAAACAGGCATTATTCACCAGCTGAAAAAACAGAATGGAAAAAAAACATTTATTCCTCTGCGGGAAGATATGGTGTGTGAATTTATGAAAATGATAACATTACCGAAACTTCGCGATGCTTTGAAATATCTTCAGTATGAAGTCAAAGTGCCGCCCCATATCGCAAAGAAAGCAAAAGTTCCCATAGAAAGAATGCTTGCAATTTCTCAATAATATGAACGGAAAAGCAATCAAAAGCTATTTTGACCGCTCACATGAATTAACCATAGATAACCCCGTGTATGTCAAGCAGTTTATGCAGTTATTTCGGCATTGTATGACGTATGACGGAGCAGAACATGATAGTACGTCGCGCCTGTTAAAAAAAAGCATGCAGAAAAACACGAAAGCAAAAGTTTCAATTTTTGCAAAACAAAAAGGAATAGTTGCGGGAATATCCGAAAGTATGTTTTTTTTGCAGAATGCAAGCAAGCTTGCGGTTGAAATTATAAAAAGAGACGGAAGCGGAGTGAAACCTTCAGACAGCATTGCAACTATTGCGGGAAATCCGATTGAGATTCTTGCATATGAAAGAACCCTGCTGAATATTGTGCAAAGAATGTCGGGAATAGCAACACAAACACACGTGCTTATCCAAAGCCATAAGCTACAACCAATTCCTGTTATAAAAAACGGCACGTATATTGCCGCAACCCGCAAAACACCATGGATGTGGCTTGACAAAAAAGCGGTTGCAGTTGGCGGAGGATTGACACACCGGCTTTCATTGGAGGACGGCGTGCTTATAAAAGATAACCATATTGACATTCTTAAAACAACAGGAAAAAAAAGCAGATATGAAGGATTTCTTTATTTTATAGAGGCTTGGAAAAAACAAAAGGATACTGTTCCGTTTGAAATTGAGGTTGAGAGTCGGGAGGAGGCGCAATTTTTAGTGCAGGAGTATGAAAAAAGCGGTTTGCGGGGGCATCTTATTATCATGCTTGATAATTTTACAGCAGAACATGCAAAAAAAACCATAGAAGGCATGCGGGCTTTAAAAAGCAGGAAGAATTTTTATATTTCGTTTGAATTGTCCGGCGGAGTGGACCCTTCAAATATGGGGGAATATGCAAATGCTGGAGCAGATGTTATATCGCTGGGTTTTTTGACGCATTCGTCCCGCGTTCTTGATATGTCGTTAAAGTTTGTGCCGTCTTAAACCTCTGCAATCTTTTCCCACGGAAACATATCTCTGCCGAAGTGGCCGTATGAGGCAGTTTTCAGGTAAATCGGTTTTTTCAAATTGAGCTCTCTTAATATTCCCTCAACAGAAGTGTCCAGCAGTTTTTTTGCAAAGTCTTTTATTGCCTTTTGAGAAAATTTTGCAGTGCCGAATGTTTCAACTTCCTGCATAATGGGTTGTTTTGCGCCGATGTAATAAGAAAGGCGCACTTCTGCTTTTTTTGCAAGGCCGTGCGCAACAATGTTTTTTGCAAGATAGCGTGCTGCATATGCGCCGGATCGGTCTACTTTTGTCGGGTCTTTTCCGGAAAAACATCCGCCGCCAACACGCGCATACCCGCCATATGTATCAACAACAATCTTTCTTCCGGTTACGCCGGTGTCGGATGAAGGCCCGCCAATATGCCATATCCCCGTACCGTTGACAATAAAAGATTTTTTATCCGCGCCCATTCCATATATTTCCAAAACAGGTTTGATAACATGCGTATACAAATCTTCCTTTACGGTTTTTAGCGTTGTCTTTTCATCATGGGGGACCGCAATAACAACGGTTTGTACCGCATGCGGTTTTCCGTTTTTATACTCAATGGTAACCTGTGTTTTTCCGTCAGGCCGAAGGTATGGCAATGTTTTGTTTTCACGAATTTCATCAATTTTCTGGCTTAATGCATGAGAAAGAGTAATAGGAAGAGGCATGAATTGTTTTGTCTCGGTGCAGGCAAATCCGAACATCATTCCCTGATCTCCTGCGCCCTGTTGATCAACGCCCGCTGCAATTTCAGGCGACTGGACATGAATAAATACGGAAACAGGAGATTCATGGGTAAATTTAAGTTTGGGGATGGTATAGCCGAGGCGTTTAATTTCACGGCGCGCAATAGATTCAAAATTAATTGGATTTTTTAATTTTATTTCGCCGGCAAGAATGATTTTATTGACCGTTACAAGTGTTTCAATAGCAGCTCTTCCGTTTGGATCTTTTTCCAAGACCGCATCAACAATCGCATCGGAAATCTGATCGCAGATTTTGTCGGGATGGCCGGCGCACACTGATTCTGAAGTAAATGTAGGATATTTCATAAATTTATTCTTTCAATTGAAACACACTGCCGGATATATTTCAAGGGGGAAAAGCGTTAATATATGGTATAATAACAAATTGCTTATAGTATGAGCCTGCTCAATTGATGAGTATCTCCATAGTGTTATAAGCGTTTATTTGTATGCCTATTCGTAATGTTGCTATTATTGCCCACGTTGATCATGGAAAAACAACCCTGGTTGACGCTATGCTCAAGCAGACCCATACTTTCAGGGATAACCAGAAGGAAATGGGAGAAGTTCTTCTTATGGATTCCAATGATCTGGAACGGGAAAAAGGCATCACTATTCTTGCAAAAAACACATCCGTTTTCTATAAGGAGGAAAAAATAAATATTATTGATACACCAGGCCACGCGGATTTCGGGAGTGAAGTAGAGAGAGTTTTGAACATGGCAAGCGGAGCGATTCTTCTTGTTGATGCTGCGGAAGGTCCTCTTCCCCAGACGCGCTTTGTTCTCAAAAAAGCGCTTGAGTCAAAATTAAAAATAATTCTTCTTATTAATAAAATTGATAAAAAAGATGAGCGGTCGGATGAAGTGCTGCGCGAAGTTGAAAACCTGTTTCTTGAACTTGCTCACGATGAATCGGCTCTTCATTTTACAACTCTTTACAGCGTTGGGCGGGACGGAAAAGTATTTTATGAAAAACCTTTGGCATATACGACGGAAACTTCCGGTGATCTTTCTCCTCTTTTTGAAACGGTCATAAAAGAGATTCCCAACAGCGCAATTAATCAGGACAAACCGTTTCAAATGCTTATTTCAACACTGGACTATGATACCTATGTTGGCAGACTGTGTATCGGTAAAGTACATCAGGGCATGTTAAAAAAAGGATCAAAGGTCACCCTTATTGATGATATGAACGTGCTGGGAACATATACTGCTATGAAGTTGTATACCAGTAAAGGTCTTGGACGCGAAGAAGTTGAAGAAATATCGGCGGGTGACATCGCGTCACTTGCGGGAATTCCGGATTTGAATATCGGGCAGACTGTTACCGATCCCCGATTTCCAACAAGCCTTCCGAGAATTGAAGTAGAAGACCCGACGATAAAAATTACCATAGGACCCAATACAAGCCCCCTTTCGGGGAGAGAGGGAAAATTTACAACATCCCGCCAGATACGAGAACGGCTTCTCAAAGAAAAAGAAACAAATCTGGGTCTTCGCATAGAGGAAGATGAAGAAAGTATTAATTTCATTGTCAGCGGAAGAGGGGAGTTGCATCTTGCGGTTCTTATTGAAACCATGAGAAGGGAAGGTTTTGAAATGGAAGTTTCCAAACCGCAGGTAATCTACAAAAAAGAAAACGGAGAAATAACAGAGCCGTATGAGGAGATTACCATTGACATTCCCAAAGAACATC
>CAYSLG010000027.1:241-9120 GCA_964431935.1 uncultured Gammaproteobacteria bacterium | reverse complement strand
CGCATGAGGAGCCAGTTCAGAGGGTCCCACAGAAAGGGAAAACGTTCGTTTGGTACGGAAACAAGAAGAAGTCCGTTTTTTTTCAGGACGCGGTTGAGTTCGCGGCAACCTGTTTTGTCATGTTTCAGATGTTCAAGTACTTCGGAACAGATAATTGCGTCAAAATAGTTGTCGGCATAGGGAAGCGAATAGAGCGTTCCTTTTTTAAGATGTACTCTTTTGTCCGTGCAGTATTGGCGGGCAATTGACAGGTATTCGTTGCTGATATCAACGCCGTGGATTTCATGCACAAAATCAAAAAAACTCAAAGCATGAGGATAAAATCCTCTTCCGCAGCCTGCGTCAAGAATTTTTTTCGGCTTTTCCTTCTCAATTACCCGCAGGATAAACCGGGCGCGTTTTGCAAATGCAGGATCAATTTCAGCGTTCAAGATGCGCTCTAATGATTTCGGCATTGCGGTTAGGGTCCAAAACTTCTAAGACGTTGGGGTATTTTTGCATAATGGATTCTTTTTGACGGTATGCCATGATAATTTTTTTTGCAAGGTCAAGAGCGTTTTCTTTTTCAAATATCACGCCGAATTTTGTTTTTTGGACAAGAACCCGTGCGCCGGGAATATCCGCCACAATTGACGGTTTTCCGCACAGCATAGCCTCTGCTTGGACAAGCGGGAAACAGTCTGACCGCGAAGAAACAATAATAAAATCAATGGAATGATAAAATTCCGCAAGCTTTTTCTCATCAAGCAATCCGAGAAGAGCAACGTATTTTTTAACTCTTTTCAATTTTTCGCTATTTTTTTCAAAAAAACGCTCATATCCCATATTGGTTTCTCCGGCGAAAAGAAACCGCGCCTGCGGAATTTCCTGTATGACATAAGGAATTGCATCAAACAGAATATCAAATCCTTTTTCTTCAACAAATCGCCCTGCAAAGCCGAAAAGCACCTTGGTTGTCGGTGCGTCTGTTTTTTTATAGATTGGTTTTTCAACCGGCATAAGAAGAGGGGTGTGTTTTTGTAAAAAAGGCTTCAAAACTCTTGAGTGCTTCGCATAATCTTCAGTATATGTTGAAACCGTATCGGCAAACAAAAGCCCCATATAAGTAAAAAGATCAAATACGATCTTAATAATGCTGTTAAAAAATCCCTTTGGGAGAATAAGATCTCCTTGATGAAAAACAACAACCTTTTTTCTTAAAAGTTTTCCTATAGCTGAAAAAAGAAAAATATGCGTATGCGGTGAATTGATAAAAATAACATCATGGTTTTTTGCTTCCCGTATAAATCTTATAATTATGGAGAGCGAATATTTCGCCCGGCTCACGGAAAATAAAAAAGATTCTCTGACGATGCGGACGCCGTTAACAATCTCTTCTTTTTTGATATTTTTTTTATGGCGCACGGTAAGTACCGTACAGAAAAAGTATGCGCTTATGCGATTGGCCATATAGAGCATGGATTTTGATATACCGGTCCAATGGGGATAAAAATAATCCGTCGCAATAAGAAGCCCTGTTTTTTTATTTCGGGGAGCAATCCGGTGAAAAAACGTCTGAAGATAGGGTATTTTATTTTCAAATGGAATTTTTTTATCCAAAATATTGTATACCCAAAAAATGATTGTTTTTGATCGTTTTTTCCGCATGTGTTCATACAGATGTTTTACAATATCCCAGTTGTCTTCAACAAAATAATCAAGTTTCAGCAAAGAGATCATGCGTTCTTTATACAGATGGGGTTGTTCGTTTTTTTCATTGCAGTATACGCCGGATAATGCGCGGTTTTTATCTATGTTTCGCGCCCATCGCTTGGTCTCTTTTCCCATAAAATCGTACCGTGCGGTAATGATGTAGAGCTTTATTTCTTTATTAAGCGCCATTTTCAAAATCTCGCGGAAACCCGGGGCGATAAACAAGCTTGTTTTATGAAGAAGGCTCCATGCATATTGTTCAAAGCGCGTTTTCGGATAATAAAATGTTAAGGTTTTTTGATGGGGAAAGAGAACGTGTTTCCATACGGCAATAAGCGGACGTACGATCCGCGCAGGGTTATACAGAATAACGCCGTCAAGATCAAGACCGATTCTTACAATGTTTCTGCGCATAATCCACTGATTCTATCATAATTTTGATATACTGTTATCAATTACTATGGTGCCGATACTTCTTGACCTTGTATTCGTAAAAATTCATACATTCGGTGTTTTTTTGGTGCTCGGGTTTTTTTGGGGAAGTTTTCTGTTGTGGAAGCTGATACGTCTGACAAGTTATAAAGAAGAAGAACTATTTGACTCTTTATTTACAGCAATGTTTGGCGGGCTGATAGGCGGGAGACTGCTCTACGTGCTGTTTCATTTTGACAAATTCGGATTTGATGTTCTGAAGTTTATTCTTATCAACGGATATCCCGGAATGATGTTGTACGGAGTATTATTTGGCGGGTTTTTTACGTTATGGCATCAACTGAACCGGAAAAAGATAAGATTTCTTGATGCGGTAAACTATTTCATCCCTCCGCTTTTTTTAGGACTTGCTTTTGGCAAGTTGGGAAGCTTTTTTTCAGGAGTAGAAGTGGGGGAGAAAACCTCTTTTTTTCTGGCGGTAAAAATAGCCGGACTTGAAGGAAGGCACCATATAACTCCACTATACGAATCTCTTATTTTTTTTCTTGGAACGTATATTTCATACAAACTGTTATTTGACATGAGAAGAGAAAAATATACAAAGGGATTCTGCCTCTATTTTTTTATCTGGTTTTTTTCACTGGTATATTTTGCATTCGGCACATTGAAGGCAGATAAAATTTTCCTGTATAAGCAGTATGATTTCAATACGGCGTTTTCTTTTATTTTACTCTTGACATTGAGCTTTTACTTCCTGTATTATTTCAGAGATTTAATTGTATATATTATTACCTATGGCAACAAAACTTTCCAAAAACTTTATAACAGAGCGAGAGAAGCAGTTGAGAGAAGAAAGGGAAAAACTCACAAATCAGATTGAAAATCTAAAAAAAGACGATCCGTTTGCAGACCCGGATCATGCAACAGATAACGCTGCGGTAGATACCGATGTAAGAGAGCAGGTTGGCCACGAAACGATTCAGGCAGAAATAAAAGATTTGCAAAAACGATTGGATGACGCCGAGATAGCCTTAAAGAAAATCTCCCGGGGAACCTACGGCATGTGTGAAAAATGTGCAGAAATAATCCCGCTTGCACGGCTTGAACTTATTCCCGAAGCCCGCTTCTGCGTACAATGTGAGAATAAACTAAGAAAGTAAAATCACTTATTTTGTTAGGGACAGGTCGCGACCTGTCCCTACGAGCAGTCAATAGCAAGAATTTTTCCCTAACTAACTACTTGCTACTAACTACTTGCTCCTTTATACTAAATATTGATACCTATGCACGACGTTGCCCCTTCATTTTTCCTCAATATATTTGTATATCTTTTTATTCCTTTTGTGTGCGCGTATATAGCGAGAAAAATAAAGATTCCGCCGATTATCGGTTATATTATAGGAGGGATTATTCTAGGGAATCTTTTCAATGGGGCGCTGTCAAAAACAGCTCTTGGGGACTTTGCATATGTTGGTATTATTCTTCTTTTGTTTACCGTCGGGCTGGAGGTTCATCTGGGGAAAATGATAGCGCTCAAGAGATTTATTGTTTTGGGAGGAATCCTGCAGATCGGGCTGTCTGCTTTTTTTATTGCGCTTATCGGTTTTTTCTTCAATTTTTCTTTTCTTCAGGCGGTACTTATCGGTATTGCCTTGTCCGCATCTTCAACTTCCCTTATCGCAAAAATTATCCAGGATAGGGGAGAAGAGAGTTCTTTTATTGGAGAAATAGCTTTGGGAATACTCATGTTTCAAGATCTTGCTTTTATTCCTTTTGTGATTATTTTTTCTTCTATTACATCGCAGTCGGTTTCTTTCTGGCAGGTTGCAAAAGACGTATCTTTTGGCATTTTTCAGTCAATGGTTCTTCTGTGGTTAGTTTTTTATTTTGGGAAAAAAATCGTTCCGCTGGTATTTGATCGTATCGCGCGTTCATCCCGCGAGCTTTTAAATCTGTTTATTATCGTCTTTATTTTTTTTGTCGCGTATCTTTCTTCAATCTTTGGGATACCGATTCTTGTTGGTGTTTTTATAGCGGGTATTTTGGTATCGCAGACGCTTGAGCACCATCATATTTTTTCCCAGGTTCGGCCTCTGCGGGATATTCTGGCGATTATATTTTTTGCCTATATCGGAACAAGCATCCAGATTTCGTCAATAATCTATTTATTGCCCAAAATTTTTGTATTCGCCTTTTTTATAATGCTGACGAAAGCGCTATTGATTCTTTTTATATTTATTTCATTCAAATTCAGCTCGCGGATGGCTTTTGGACTTTCTGCCTTTCTTTTCCAAATAGGGGAGACTGCTTTCATTCTTATTGCGCTTGCGTTGCGCAACCGGATTATTTCTCAGGATCAGTACCTGCTTATTGTTTCTTCTATTCTTCTGGGTCTTGTTGCAACGCCCTTGATCATTAACGGAAAAGAAAAAATGTATACAACGATCAGATTGTTTCTCAAAAAGTACGCCTCGTTCGTTGACTCGTTTATTAAATATCGCGTTGATCTTGATCCTTCTCCCATTGATGAGATACATATAAAAAACCATGTGGTTATCTGCGGATACGGAAGAGTGGGAAGGAATATCGGCAAAGTACTTTTGCAGGCAAATATTCCCTATATTGCCATAGATTATAACTTTCACGCGGTTGAGCGGGCAAAAAGAAACGGTATCAATATTATTTATGGAGACCCGACAGATATAGACATTCTTGATTACGCGGAAGTTGAGAGTGCGGTTATTTTAATTGCTGCGGTGCCGGAAAAATTCTCCCAGGAGACAATTGTGATGAATGCAAAAAAATTAAACAAAAACATTCTTGTTATTGCGCGGGTGCACGCGGAAATGGATCATCGCCGGATCAAAGATCTCGGCGCGGATATTATTGTACAGCCGGAACTGGAAGCTTCCATTTCCATCATAAAAAAAATTTTTCTCATGAAACAATTTTCAAAAGAAGAAATTTTCAATAAAATTAAACGGTTAAAATTAGAAGAAGGGATTGTATGAAAAGACGGACGATATTATTTCTTCTTCCTCTTATTATGCTGGTTTTTTTTTATGCGGGAAAAAGCATATTTTCTTCCGCGCAGCATACGAAAAAAGACAGGCTGAATATTGTTTTTTACGGCCAAAATACGCACGTTTTTTCCATAGATCTTTCCGATGAAATTAACTATGGTATTCCTATTGATTCCGATACGGCAATACAGGTTCCTGGAGGGTATGGAAATTATCGTTTGGGGGGTCTGGGCAAGCTGGTTGCGTGGGAAAAAGATCCCGCTCTTTTTCAGCGGGTTTTTTCATACAACACCATGCTTATGGTTGATTTTTATTTTTATCCCAAGAAAAACAGTATATATTACGGAGGTTTGCAGTTTTCTGATTTTAAGCCGTCATTTTCACAAATATTTTTTCACAATTCCAATGCAAGTTTATTTGACAGAATATTTATTTACACCACATTCATGGGAAAAGGAAAAAGAAATTTTTCCACAATACCTATAAAAGAAACATTGTTTGACCGCGAGTCTTTTTATAAAAAATTCCAGGGGTTTTTTTATCAAAAACAATACCGCGACAAAAAAGCAAACGTGCAGATTTTGTATATGAGCAGTTATACTGCCGCTACAGCGGTAAGCGGCATACTGGAAGGGCAGGGTATTCGTGTTGTAGACATCTCGCAGTCGCCGGAGAATACAAAAAATTGCAGTATTGAAGAAAACGCGAAATATTTTTCACCTGCTGCAAAAGACGCGGCACAATTTTTCGGGTGCGAATTAAGGATGGGGACACCTGAAATTTCCGATATTATTATCCGGTTGGGGGAGAAGGAGAAAAAATGGGAAGTGGAGAAGTGAGAATTATTCTTCAGATTCTTCATCTTCCTCTTCGGTTGGGCGGAAGGGGAGATAGTCTTTTTCCTCATTCATAAGCGATTCTGCAAGCCGTTCAATATCAATTTCCGAAGACTCTTCTTCGTCTTCATTTTCTTTTTGATCTTCATGACTTGTGGTTATATCGGGCAGGTGTGCTTGCATGTTCTGGGGAAACGATACAAATTTCATAACTTTTTTTCCCTTTTTTTTCTCGTTGATAAATATGGTGACCCTGCTTAACGAGGCTTCTTTGATATAGGTATCATAGTGGCTGCCGGCTTTTATAAAAAGGTCAAGCCGTTTTGAAAGATCGTCGGGAAGAGAGCCGATGTATTCATTATTTTTTGCTCTTATTTCAATTTTTCTCTTTTTGCTTTTTAAGAATACCTGCTGACCAATAATAAGCTGCGCAAGAATATCTTTTTGCCCCAGGTTTACCAATTCGGCTGTTTTTGTTTTTCCTGTAATATCAAAAAAAAGATTTGGATTAAGACTGATCTTTTCCCGTTTTGTTTTCTTGGATTTTTTTTCTTCCAGTATTTCTATCCGTTCAAGATTTTCCTTAGCTATTTGACTGGCTGGTTGTATGTTTAAGGCTTTCTGATAAGATTTTTTTGCGTCGTTAAGCTTTCGTGATTGGAGGTATATGTAGCCCAGACGAAGATATGCGCCAAGATTTTCCGGATCAACTCTAAGGAGTTCGTTGTTAATCTCAATGGCCTTATCCCATTTATAATTGATCGCTGCATCTACCGCTTGTTCTTCAAGTTGTTTGACAATGTTCATAAATTTAGTAACAAGTATATTTTAAAAACAAGCATTGTCAAGTATAATAGGAAAAGATATGTCTGGTCATTCAAAATGGTCTAAAATAAAGAGGCAGAAACAGGCAAAAGACAAACAAAGAGGTACTCTTTTTTCAAAGCTTTCCCGTCTTATTACGCTTGCGGCTATTGAGGGAGGAGGTATCGGCGATCCTGACAACAATGTCAAACTGCGCCTTGCCATAGAAAAAGCAAAACACTTCAATATGCCGAAAGAAAATATCCAGCGGGCAATTGAAAATGCGCTCAATCCGGGAAAAAACCAAATAAAAGAGATAGTATATGAAGGATTCGGACCGGGAGGAACTGCTTTTATTATTGCCGCAACAACTGATAATCCCAACAGAACGTCTTCTGAAATACGCACTGTGCTGGAGCGACACGAAGGAAAGATGGGGAGCCCCGGATCTGTTGCATACCTGTTCCAGAAATGTGCCGTTATTTCTCTTTCAAAAATTTCAGCAAGCGAAGAACAAATACTTGCATTTGCTCAGAAAATTGATGCGTTTGATATAGTCCAAGGCGAAAATGACTTTGATGTTTTTTTCCCGTTTGAGAATATCGGCAAAGTAAAAGGAGCTCTTGAAAATATGAGCGCCGATCCGCCGGATATTGATTACAAGCCCCTTTCTTTTGTGTATGTTGAAGATTTGCAGACTGCAAAAAAAATCATTGTTCTCATTAATGTTTTAGAAGAGCTTGATGACGTGCAGAAAGTGTATGCGAATTTTGATATGTCACAGGAACTGATTACTGCGCTTGAAGCGTAAAATACTATGTTTATAGCGTTTATAGCGTCGCTTGAAAAAATAATACGGCGTTTTACTATCAAGATAGAGAAGAGGACTCGTTTTGCGATAGGAAGCGTACTTCTTACCTGCCTTATGCTTTTTTCTACCTTTTTTTTCTTTGATAAGGCATTGATATTCGCACTTATTTTTTTTGCGGTTTCTTATGCGGTGGTATATTTTTGTATTACGGAGGAAATTGAAAAAATAGAGTGGCTCATGCTTTTTTTGGTACCGGTGCTTTTTACTGTTTCTTTCTACTTTTTCTTCTTTTTATTTCCCGTACGGTGGATTACGCGGATTCCGTTTATGGTTTTCTATCTTATTTCAATATACGCTGTTTTACTTGCTTCCAATATATTTAATGTAGGAGTGGAGAAGAACCTGCAGCTATATAGGGCTGCTTTTTCTGTTAATTATCTGTATCAGACAATCATAATGTTTTTTATATTAAACGTATTATTTTCTCTGCAGTTTAATTTTCTTTTACGCACAATTATCGTTTTCTTTTTTGCGTTTGTACTGTCGGTTCATTTGTTTTGGAGTATTCGGCTAAAACTTGTATTGGAAAAAGAAAGCGTTATTTTTGGATTGTTTGTTGCTTTTGTATTAAGTGAAATTGCGGTGATTACCGCATTTGTCCCAGCAAAACCCTCAATCGGCTCATTATTCCTTACGGCGTTTTATTACTGTTTGGCCGGTATTACATATTTGTACCTTGACCGCAGGCTTTTTAAAGAAAATCTCCGGGAGTATATTGCGGTTCTTATTATTGTAACGCTCGTGATGATTCTTTCTTTGAATTGGTAAATTTTTCTTCAACCAATAATTTCTTTCAACAAATTTTGCAATGGGCGGAAAGAGGATAGGGAAGAGGGGAGGAAGGGAATGAAGAATGATGAATTAAGAATGAAGAGTTAAGAATTAAAAACAAACATTAACGGACGTGAATGATTCGTATATAGTTAAAAACTATAGGATTAATTTTGAGGTGGGGAAAGCTTGGCAATCAATGTGGATAACTGATAATCTCATCTCTTAAATTTAGCCTCAAAATATATAATTTGGATTGTTATTATAATCCAAATTACTTCATACTCCCTCCTGTATAGTATATGCACAAAATTCCACATTTTTAGCCTCAAAAATAACAATTTGTATTGATATAACAATCTAAAAATACTGACCAAACCGGACAAAAGAGGAGAAGAGGTGTTGCGCGTGAAAAAACGCGAATTTCTTCCGATTCCAAGAGAAAAGAAG
>CAYSLG010000027.1:0-209 GCA_964431935.1 uncultured Gammaproteobacteria bacterium | reverse complement strand
CGTAAGCGGGAGGAAGAGGTTGCTCCTCTTACGGGAAAAGATCTGAAAAACAGAGCCGTGGGCTTATTGGTTAAAAATGGGTGTCTATCGTGCAGGGAGAAGAAAGACATATAACGTCGTAAATTGTATCTTTTACGACGTTACTCCCGACTTGGTGCGGAGAAGTGGTATTTTTTGCATTTTTTTTCACGAATGTATTATCTGATTAT
>CAYSLG010000026.1:7515-9250 GCA_964431935.1 uncultured Gammaproteobacteria bacterium | reverse complement strand
GTGTAACGACAAGGTTCCTGGTTCGAGTCCAGGCGGGGGAGCCACACTGTTCAGAAAACGGTCACCTAAACAACCTCAACAAATCAAGAATCTACCTGATGTTTTCCTTGTAGATAACCGGAATCTTCCTGTCGTATCCTTTAACTTTGACGTATTTACCATCAATCAAAAGGATACTGCTTAATTATTGGACAAGAATATGTTTTTTCATATCATTCCATACTGGTCTGACTAAGTCAAATTAACAATTTGATTTATCAAGACAATCTATATATACTTTAAAAAGTGACCGTTCTTGAACGGTCTCGCCAACTAAGCGTTGATAAATTTTGCTGATAAAAACTTCTGTGTTTTCTGGTAAGTTAGCTCTGGGTATTCGATTTCGTTAATCCAGTCTGTCTTTCGATACGAACCCCATAATTCAAGCTTTTGTTTTTGGCAAAGTTTAGCCTCAAATATTCTCCAAATTTATGTAACGGCAGATAGGACTTAAAGTAGTTGTATAATATTTTTATGGTCGAAAGTAATGGGGAAAATGTACCAATACCTAAAAAGTTACTTCAAATTATTAGGGATAGAGTTTTAAGTAGAGAAACTAATAGACTTAAGCTTGAATTGTCAGCTCAAGCAGCAGAAAGATTAAGAAGATTAGTATTAAGAGATAATCCAAATTTAGCAGAATTTCCATTTTTAGGTTTAGGTCAAGGTTATACTGTTAATGATATATGGGTAGTGAATGAAAGTTCCTATTCGAAAGCTTCAGGGTTAGGGTTATTAAGAGGAGGATTTATGGAATCACAAACCGACGAACACGAAATAAAAGAGTTGTTTAGAAGAATCATTGTGGAAAATAGATTACAAGATTTTATCTTATTTGGTCACTTACACCCGTCAGGAGAAGCTAGTATAGGAGGCGTAAGATATATTCTTGATCCAAGTGAGACTTTACTTATTCCATCAAGTGGAGACTCAGCAAAAGGTGGAATTGTAAGTGAGGGAGATTTAGGTTTTTATTCTTCATTTCTCAGATTAAATCCAACGTTATCTCCTTATGCAGCTATAGCGGCAAATACTCAACAAGGGCCTAAGTTAAGAGTTTATGATATGCATGCTTTAGGTAAAATTAAAAGATATTCAGATCTAGAAAAAGTTCCTCAAATTACTTTACAATTATAAAAAGTTCCCACATAGTTAACTAGAGCGAGCCAGATGGGACGCTTAAGGCTCAAAGCGCCCTTTTTGCTTGATTTGTCGGGCAATTCTTGATGTTCGAACCTGCCTGCCGGCAAGGCAGGTCGTCCGAGACACTTCATTTGTTCATTTCAGCGATTCTCATTATCCGTTAAACTGTACCTATGGAATTAATTTACCTTGCTCTCCTAACACTTATTGCCGCTACCATTGGTACCATGACTGGTTTTGGCACTTCAACAATTATGGTGCCGGTCTTGTCATTGTTCTTGCCGTTGCCGGTAGTTCTGTTATTTGTCGGTGTGATTCACTGGTTCGGTGACATCTGGAAAATGCTCTTTTTCAAGAAAGGGTTTAATTGGAAGCTAGTTTTGCTGTTTGGTATTCCCGGGATTATTGCCAGCTTTTGGGCGGCGCGGCTGCCATTGACTTTGCCGGAAGAGCTGTTACAACGATCACTTGGTTTATTTCTGGTTCTCTATGTTGTCTTTCTGTGGTTTAAACCTATCTGGAAGATGAACCCTTCCAACAACAACGCTCTGCT
>CAYSLG010000026.1:0-7505 GCA_964431935.1 uncultured Gammaproteobacteria bacterium | reverse complement strand
AATCAAAACTTAGATCCCCGATCGTTAGGTCGTGGGTTGTTTATCTGGTATACTATAATCTGGTATGGCAAACGAAATAGGCGACGGACAACAAGCTCAAAAACCTCAGGAAGCCGGAGTAAATTCAGAAAATACCGCCAAAGAATTACATGACAGATTATACGCTATCTCAAGAGCTACTATTGGTTTCTATTCATCTAGAACAAAACTAGCTGAACTCTATAACCCTGATACTATAAATAATCTTTCTTTCGGCCAAGAGAACTATAATACTGTAGGTATTCACGTCACAACGCCTGATAGGCAGTTTTTACAACAACAAGTAAGAGCAGGAAAGACATCGCGCGAGGAATTTGATAATCAAATAAACAAGCTTAAGGAACAAGGGGAAGCATTAGACCAAGAAGGCAAATCAAGGGGTTTGGTAGTAAATGAAATTGCCTTAGAAATTATCCCGGCAGAAGATAAAATGGTGAAAAATGTCGATGGGAGGTTTGAATATCCGCAAGAATCGGTTGAAGAGATTTTTGCAAGACCCGATGTTATAAAAGCAATAAGAACCATAGATTTCTTATTTGATAGGTCGATGGTAGGTTGGTTTGTAACAATGCCTCGGCAAGATTTCGATAAATTAATGACCCTTGTAAAGACCAATGAGCTTCCCAATGCCTTTCTATCGAATCAAGAAATGAAAAGATTAAAAGGTCTTTCAGATGAGGAAGCTTCCTATGAAATGCATCGGATGTTGGACTTATATAAACAAAGTCATCCAACGGAAAGTGTTTCCCCTGATGATACAACTGTACAAATTGACGAAGAAGCGGTTCGACAACCTGCCAGATATACATTAACTTTTAGTTATCAAAAAACAGGCGATTTAGGAAAAGCCATCCAGCAGATCGAGGAGACATATGGCAATGAAGAGACGAAATAGTTTCTAATTTCAGCCGTACTTTTTTGCAATTAAGTCAAATTATGCATAATATGCTAGCATACATTATGCACTTAAAACTGCCGAAAAAATTAAAATGGCTTTTTGTTATTCCTCTTTTTATTCTTGTTTTTTTTGCTGTTATGGGTATTGTGTTTTCAGGGCCGCCAACGGAAAAGGAACTGCAGGAGAAATTTATTGTTGCCAATCCGCTGGACTTGACCCAGATCAAAGGTTTTTCAAAATACCGAAGCTGTGCGGGGCATGATTACCGGGGTAAAACAGCAAGAGACGATAAAAAAGAATCAACGCCCCGTTCAATGAAGCATTACGTTAAAGTAAAAGAGCAGTTTATGGGTAAAAACGGCGCAGTCAAGGCAATCGCTCCTTTTGACGGCAGGATTTCCAATATTGAAAAAAACGATCCGGAGCGCAAACCTTATGATCAGCAGGTATGGCTGACTCCCGACACCGGCTCAAAATCTCCGCGGCAATGGCATTTTGTCTTTTTTCATATTGATTTAAAAGACGGATTGCAGCAAGGATCTGCAGTAAAGGCAGGAGAAGTAATAGGTACGGCATATATGACGCGGGGGCCTGAAAACTCAACAGACAATTTTGACATAGCGGTAAAATTTACCAGGCCGATGGCGCCTCCTGCGATTGATATTCCTTTATCTCATGCAACCGACGAAGTTCTTGCCGAATATGAAGCATACGGAGCAACTCTTTCTGATTTTGTTATTTCCAAAGAATATCGTGATGCACATCTTTGTCCGACAACCGGTAAAAGTCTGTCCGGCGACGTCTTTTTTCCTCCAACGTCAGACCCGAAAGATTATATTTATTTAAGCAGGTAGAGGTTGTTGTTTAGATATTTCTATGTATAATAGAATAACATGCGTATATTGGAAGAAATAACAAAAAAGCATATTCTTACCTCTTCCTCCTTCTGTTGTATCTGCTGCTGTTGCAAGCCGTAATGCCGGTTTGCAGGAGTATGCCTTCTTTCCATAGTTCTCTCTAAGAAACCATATTTTTACAAATCGGTTAAGTAAAATATATGGGCGCGGAATTGGAAGTGAAATCTTTATGGATTGGTGAAATCAAAGCTCCAACGTGTGAAATGTACGAGCCGAATTTTGAGAAAGTTTTTGAATTTGCTCAAGATCGTGATAATATCAAAGGAGCGGAAATTACGGATTATTCCGGACAAACAATAGCCGGTATATGGATGAACAGGGAAATTTACGAGGTGAAAAAATGGATAAAAGGAGCTTCGTCCAATGCGGCGCGCGGAAATATCCTCGTAAAAAATCCCGCACGGCTAAGCGAGTGCGTATCGGGGGTTGGAGTAAGAAACGGATTGATTATTTTGCATGATACGGCTTTTGCGGTGCGGATAGGATCGGCAAATATGTACATAACAAGACCGGTTGTCCCAGAACTTCAAGAAGTTTTTGTAAGAGGATACAATCGTATTGTAAGAAGCGTAATAGAAAAAGCGTAGATAAAAACTGAAGATGTGTCAATAATAATTTGACAAAAGGAGAATAATACTCCATAATTGAATTATTCAAATATTTCAATAATTCAATTATGATCCAACAGGTTGTTAGGGTGTTCAAGGCTCTTTCGGATGAGACGAGAATAGAGATAGTGCGGCTTCTTCTTGAAAAAAAAGAGCTTTCCTGCCGGGAACTTCTGGAGAAATTCTCCCTTGCCCAGCCGACGCTTTCCCATCATTTTTCCAAGCTTGCAGATGCCGATATTCTCAAAATCCGCAAAGAAGGAACACATAATTTTTACAGCATCAATAAACAGTATTTAAAAAAATTGGGAGTAAATCTGCAGAAAATAACAGAAATGTAATGTCATTATAAATTTATATACATCTATGAAACAATGGAATCAGATACCTGATGACCGGGTAATCCAGCAAACAGCCGAAGCGCTTCGCGCAAACGGCATGGAAGTTATTATTGCCGAAAACGCAAGAGAGGCAAAAGAAAAAACCTTGCAGAGTATTCCGCAGGGAAGCGAGGTAATGACGATGACGTCGGTTACGCTTGACGCGATTGGTCTTTCCGAAGAGTTGAATAAAGCGGACGGCGCATTCAAACCGGTGCGGGACACATTATATGCGATGGATCGGGCAACACAGGCGCAGGAAATGAACAAACTGGGGACTGCTCCGGAATATGCGGTCGGCAGCATACACGCGGTGACGCAAGACGGAAATGTTCTTATCGCCTCTGCTTCAGGAAGTCAGCTTCCGGCATATGCGTATGGAGCACTCCATGTTGTCTGGGTTGTTGGAGCGCAGAAAATAGTTGCAAATACCGATGAAGGAATAAAACGCATATACGAATATGTATTGCCGTTGGAAAGTGAACGGGCAAAAAAAGCATACGGAGTGCCGGGAAGCAATGTCAGCAAACTTCTTATCGTTAACAAAGAAATTGCTCCGGGAAGAATAACAATGGTTATTGTAAAAGAAGTCTTGGGATATTAATATATACCACATATGTATTCCCGGGTGCTTGTTATCGGATCCATAGCCTTTGACGAAATCATGGATTTCCCCCATGCGTTTCAGGATTATATTGATCCAACAAAGCTTCATCAGATCAACGTATCGTTCCTGGTTGATCGGCTTGAAAAGCAGATGGGCGGAACAGCAACAAACATTGCATACAATCTGCAACTGCTTCTTGAAGATAATACCGATATTATTCCGATTTCGGCAGTCGGGAAAGACGGCGGGCAATTCTTAAAATGGCTGAAAGCAAAAAACATAGAAACAAAGGGAATTTTTGTTGACAAACATTTATACACCGCTTCGGGAAAAGTTATAACTGATATAAAGGACAATCAGATTTGGGGATTTTATTACGGAGCGTTGCAAAGTTCAAAAAATATTGACCTGCAAAGCATCGCAGATAAAAATGCGCTCGCAATTCTTTCGGCAACATACCCTGAAGCATTTTATCATTTTCAGACACAGATTATTTCATTAGGGTTGGATTATTTGTATGATCCCGGTATGACGCTTACATGGATAAAGCCGGATGAGTTGGAAAAAGGAGTGGAACATTGCACATGGTTGGCGGGAAATGATTATGAAATCGGGAGAATATATGTGACGCTTAAAACAAGCGCCGAAACCCTCCTGAAAAAAAATATCGGTATCATTACGACGTTGGGGGGAAAAGGAGTTCGGTATCAGGATAAACGTCATGATATTCTCATTCCGGCATACAAAACAGAAAAGATTATTGATCCAACAGGCGCAGGCGATGCGTGGCGGGCAGGATTTATCGCGGGAATGCTGGAAAAAAAATCCATAGAAGAATCCCTGAAACTGGGAAACGCGCTTGCAAGTTTTGCAATTGAAACATACGGAACAGTGCGGCATGCTCCCTCAAAACATCAGATTAAAAAACGGGCAAAACTGCTATAATAAACTCTCATGAATTACGATATTAAAAACAAACATCTTGCGCAAGAGGGGAAAAAACGCATTGCATGGGCCGAGCGGGACATGCCGGTTCTTCGCCTCATTGCCAAAAGGTTCCAAAAAGAAAAACCCCTCAAAGGAGTAAAACTTGGCGCGTGTCTTCACGTTACGTCCGAAACCGCAAACCTGATGCTTGTTTTGAGACAGGGCGGAGCGGATGTTTTTTTATGCGCGTCAAACCCCCTTTCCACCAATGATGCGGTTGCAGCATCGCTTGCCACGGATTTTAACATGCCTGTTTTTGCGATAAAAGGCGAAGACAATGCAACGTATTATAAACATCTGCATGCGGTACTGGATGCGAAACCGAATCTTACCATGGATGACGGAGCCGATCTGGTTGGCCTCTTACACAGTAAGAGGACAGAACTTTTGGAGCATGTTGCCGGATCAACAGAGGAAACAACAACCGGCGTTATTCGCCTGCGCGCTATGGAAAAAGACAAGGCATTGAAACTGCCGGTATTGGCAGTCAACGACAATCTTACCAAACATTTGTTTGATAATCGTTATGGCACCGGTCAGTCAACTATAGACGGAATTCTTCGTGCAACCAATATTCTTCTTGCCGGACGAATATTTGTTGTATGCGGATACGGGTGGTGCGGAAGAGGAATTGCCATGCGGGCACACGGCATGGGCGCGCGGGTTATTGTCTGCGAAGTTGATCCGGTCAAAGCGCTTGAGGCAAAGATGGACGGCTACGAAGTCATACCTTTGCAGCAGGCGATACGGAAGGCAGATATCGTATTATCCGCAACAGGCAATAAACATGTTATAGACGAAAAAGCTTTGAACATTGCAAAAGACGGTATCATTCTTGCCCAGTCCGGGCATTTTGATATTGAAATAAACAAAGAAGCATTGAAAAAATTATCAAAAAAAATAACAAATATAAAACCAATGGTTGACGAATATGATCTCGGGACTAAAAAAATATATCTTTTGGGAGAGGGAAGATTGGTTAACCTTGCCGCAGCCGACGGACATCCTGCGTCAGTCATGGATATGAGTTTTGCCGGACAGGCATTGGCTGCAGAATACATGTGGAAAAACAAGGGAAAGCTGCAGAACAAAGTATACACATTGCCCGCAGAGCTTGATAGAAATATCGCAGCGTTGAAATTGGAAAGCGAAGGGGTGGCGATTGATAATCTTACAAAAGAACAAAAACAGTATCTTAACTCATGGCAGGAAGGAACTTGATTTTTTTTATACCTCAATACGCATAAAATCATGGGCGATGAGGACATTGGTTGAGGAGTTTTTTTCAATATATATTTTCATTTCTTCTTCTTTTCCTTCGCATTGGGGATACAGATGCGTAAGGATGGTTTTTTTGAAATTTCCGAGTTTTGCAAGCTGTGCAACATCCTCGGGGCACAAGTGCAGTCCGTTCAACATGTCCTTTTTGGGAAACGAACATTCAACCGCAACAATATCCGCATCTTTTCCCAGATGCGCAAGATTCTCATCATATCCCATGTCCCCGGAGTATACGAATGATGTTCCCTCCGCCTCAAGCCGGTAGGCAACGCCGTCATAGTGTTTGACCGGCATGCAGGTTACTTTCCAGTTTTCCGCTTCCTTTACCAGTCCTTCGTATGTTTCGTGAATTTGCAACATATCAAAGACTTTCAAATCGTATTTCATAAATTTCCACCGCTCAACAGTGCCGAATAACTGTTCGCTCATTTCCATAAGTTTCGGCGGGCCGTATACGGGGAGTATGTTTCCCCTGCCGACTTTCCCGGTATCAGTATTGAAGCATCTGCTCATGGCAAGTCCGACATAGTCCTGGCAATGATCAATATGATAATGGGTGATGAAAAGATTATCGGGATGCTTTTGCGTATGTATGCCGATATTCTGCATTTTTGTCAAGGTGCCGGGGCCGATATCAAAAAGCAGGGTTTCATTTTTAATTTCCACAAGAATAGCAGAATAGGAGCGGGAATATGACTTTCCGCCTTTTGGCGTTGGTATGATTGATCCGGTGCCAAGAAACGTAATATGCATAATTGAATTATATAAAAATATAAATACATCTTGCATTGCGGTTTTTATTCATATATAACTAAAGTAATTACGCATTGTAATCCGAAGGGGGTGACTTCATACAACTTATGAAATTTCTTCACGGTTTGGCATTCGCGCTTGTTATTGTGGGAGCATTGAATTGGGGACTAACGGTATTTGGATACAATTTAGTAGATATGCTTCTTGGGGTAGGTTCGTTACCCGGGAAAGTTGTTTATCTTCTTGTTGGATTGTCAGGAGTTTATCTTTTCCTTACTCACAAAGCAGACTGCAAAGAATGCGCAAAGTGAGTTTTTTGTTTTTAAAGATATAAGCTTGCTTTATAAGCCGGCTTATATCTTTTTTATCCGTATTTTTTCAGTCTTATTGAGGATGGAAATACAGTTTCTTTTTTTGTTATAACAAAAAGCATCCGGTGATCTTTTACAATTTTTTTCGCACGTGTTTTTGGATGTTTTACTTCATTAAAATCCCACCATCTTCTTCCAAAGTGGTATGTTGAGATAATGCAATCGCGATCAGTAAAGTCTTTATAAGGATCTGCAATAATAATTTCGCGTTTTTTGTCAATTATTTCAATGACAATACTGTAATGTCCGAAGTCTGTGTCGGGATTATTTTTTAGCGTACCTCCAAATATACCCTGCCATTCAACGCCAACAGGATAGTGATATTTTCGAAGAAGCGTTCGTATGTCGTCAAGCTTTGCCTGTTTTTTGTACCAAAATTGGAGGTCAGGATACAATTTTTTTACCGCCTGCGCTAACTGGTCAACCCGCGTTCCGTGTTTTCGTATGGTTTTTTCCGCCCCGGCTCCTTCGGTAATACGTTTTTGAGAAACATGAATACCAAGATGCGAAAGAAGCATCTGGACAACAGCCGGCCCGCAGTGCGACTCGGTTATCTGGATTGTTTTTTTTACCGAAATTTTTTGAGTGCTGTCACTTAAGATTTTTGGCATATTTACTTAGTAAATTTCCAAGAATTTCTTGGAAAGATACGCCATGCAAGGCA
>CAYSLG010000025.1:0-10971 GCA_964431935.1 uncultured Gammaproteobacteria bacterium | reverse complement strand
AAGAGGTCAATGCTGCTAATGGTAGGGTTGTTGAATCAGATGTTTTCAGATATAACCATGAAGCAGGAGAGATGAAGGATTTTGATGGTAACTTTGTCACAACTGAAACATTGGGAGATTCTGACGTTGATATTAGGGAAGTTGTATCAAAGAAATTCCCTAATTTGACAGTTGTTACCCATATTTTGCCTGGGATGAATAGTAAAGAAATAGCGGATTTCATCAGTCATGTTTTGGGAAACAATCAAGCTACATTATCTAAAGATCAATTAATAGAATATTCATTAGGAATACCGCTGTTAGCTGAACAATTGGCCTTGAGGGGTCTTACTCCAAATGTTGCATCAAGAATCTCCGCCAGATACCTGGTAAATAGTTTTGAAAAGGCTTGGGAACAGGATATGTTGATTAAAGCAGCTGAGCCATATTTACAATTAGCCATTCCTTCAGACGTTCTTTCCAGATATGATGAAATGAAGCAAAGGTTGGAGAAAATATACATTTATGACAATCTATATTGGGTTTTACAACGACAAAAAGAGCTTAAAGATTACGGTGTTATTGAAGATAGTCCATTATTTATTGCTCCTGAAAGTGAGCGGATTTACGACACTATGATGCGAAGTACAGGTGTTGCAAGTATTGATATTTTTGTTCCCGACCTTAAACCAGAGGATTTTAGGCGAATTCAGCAAGCCTTTGGATGGAAATATTCGCAATATACCCCAACTAACAGAATTAGAATGTTTGGGACTGATTACAGAAAGGTTAGTATTTGGCATGTTGATGAACATGGACAGGAACATGAGTATAAAATTGAGAATCAATGGTTTCAAGAAAAAGCCAGAAGTTATGTTAAAGGATATCAAGGTGGCGAATTAGGGCTAACCCCTAACAAATCAAGTAGAAATCCAAGTTTTCTTATTCATTCGCATGAACATTCCGGGATGGGATACAAACCAGCATCAATCGGATGGGCCGCAGAAAGTCTTTTGCAACAGCGAGGTATTCCTTATTTTGTTAATAACCATACTTTTGGAAAAGCTTATATTTATAATCCACAAATTCAACATATTGAATTTCAACCAACAATATATAAGACTTAGTCTTTGGTGAGCCACCTGGGACTCGAACCCAGAACCACCTCGTTAAGAGCGAGATGCTCTACCAGTTGAGCTAGCGGCCCGAAAAAAATTTAGAATTATTAAGGAACATGTTGCTTGCTGTTTTTTGTGCCCTTAGAGGGAATCGAACCCCCATCCCTGGTTCCGAAGACCAGTACTTTATCCGTTAAGCTATAAGGGCGGGTGAAACTATTATACCAGCAAAATACTTCAAGATACACCTGCCGAGGAGACCGCAGTCAGAATTGGCCACCTCGGCAGGCGCAACCTTTGTTATACTTTCAAAATACATGATTATTCTCTACTTTTTTCTCATCCTTTTTGAATTTGTTGTTGCGGCTTCTCTTGCCGTATATTCGGTGTCGCTTCTCTACTCGTCTTTTCGCGGGGCGCCGTTTGTACCGACTCATATGAGGGAAATTGAGCTGATTCTCAAAGAAGCAGGTCTGAAAAAAGGCCAGACATTCGTGGAACTGGGGTGTGGAGACGGCAGGGTGACTCTTGCTGCGGTGAAAAACCATGGAGTCAACGGATATGGTATTGATATCAACCCGACGCTTGTTTTCCTGTGCCGGATAAAAGCCAGGATGCAGAAAATATCACATGTCCGTTTTGAAATAAAGAGTATTTACGATGTTCCTCTGAAATCTCTTGACGTTGTGTATCTTTTTCTTATGCCGAAAATGATTGAAAATCTGAAAGAACGTTTTTCCGGTATGAAAAAGGGAGCACTTATCATTTCCCATGGATTTAAAATAAAAGACTGGGATAATAAAATTGAAAAAACCCTGCCGAGAAAACCATTCCCGACGTATTATTACAGAATATAACGATCCTCTTGACTTATTGCAAATTATTTGCAATAATAATTGTATCTTCGCATGGATATACAAAAACTACTCAAACAAAAGGGATACCGGATTACCGCCGAAAGGCAGCACGTTATCAAAGTCCTCTGTGCCAGACCGTTAAGCGTACAGGAAATTTATATCCAACTGAAAAAGAAGAATATCAAAATTGACCTGACATCTGTCTATCGGTCGCTCTGTATTTTTGTAGAGCTGGGCATTGTGCGCGCATTGGAATTGGGAGAAGGAAAAAAACGGTATGAATTGGTTGATGAACGCAATCACCACCATCACCTCATCTGCAGCAAATGCAAAGATATAGAAGATATTTTTATAGAGGAAAAGTCCCTTATGCGGGAAGTGGAAGTGAAATCAAAGTTCAAAATAGACAATCATCATCTGGAATTTTTTGGACTGTGTTTCCATTGCCAATAAATAGCCTATATTTGTTTCGCAGTTCACGTTATAGTTATATATGAATATAAAAAAATATCTTTTCTTCACAATTGTTACTGTTTTATGTTTTACATTTCTCCTTGTTATTTTATCCAGACCGACCCTTGAAAAAAAGTATTCTGGCAAGGTGAACATAACAGCGTCTTTTTATCCTCTATATTTTTTCACCAGCCAGATCGGAGGAGACAGAGTAGAAATAAACAGCATTACTCCGTCGGGTATAGAACCTCACGAGTATGAACCAACTCCTCTGGATATTGTAAAAATACGCTCGTCAAAATTATTTGTATTGAACGGAAACGGCCTTGATCCCTGGGCGGAAAAAATTGTAAATGAATTGCAAACAAAGGGAATTGCAACCGCTACGATGAGCGACTCCATCACCTCGCTTGACGGAGGCGACCCGCATTTTTGGCTTGATCCGGTATTGGTGCAAAAGCAAGCCGATGTCATTGCAGATATTTTGGGCAGAATTGACCCGGATAATACAGAGGAATACAAAAAAAACAATCTGATTTTTAAAAACAAACTTGCCGAACTTGATGCAGAATATACAAAAGGGCTATCGTCATGTGCTTTGCGGGAGATTGTTGTTTCCCATGAGGCGTTCAATTATCTGGCAAAAAGATATGATCTTACAGCGTTTCATATTTCCGGTTTGTCACCGGATGAAGAACCAACGCCAAGCCGTATAGCCGAGACGGCAGATATTGCCCGCAGAAAAAAAATACAATATATATTTTTTGAAACATTAGTCAGCCCGAAATTGGCAGAAACAGTAGCAAACGAGATTGGCGTCAAGACGCTTGTTCTCAACCCAATTGAGGGATTAACCGAAGATGATATGCAATCGGGAAAAGATTACTTTTCCCTTATGAGGCAAAATCTTATACATTTGCAGACGGCTTTATCTTGTATATGAAACCGCTTATTGAAGTATCACGGCTAAGCCACAAGTACGGCGCAAATACAGTGCTTGAGAATATTTCGTTTACGATATATGAGGGTGAATATATTGGTGTTATCGGGCCAAACGGCGGAGGAAAAACAACGCTTCTGAAAATACTTCTCGGACTTATCAAACCGCAAAAAGGCGCGGTCAAAATTTTCGGCACGCCAATTGCGGCATTGAAAAACAAACACGTAATCGGGTATGTTGCGCAGCGCGTTGCACAGGAAAATATATCGTTTCCGGCAACAGTATATGAAGTGGTTGAAAGCGGCCGCATCCCCCAAACAGGTTTTTTTGGGAGACTGCAGGCGCAGGATTATGAGGCAATTGCCGAAGCTATGAAAATCGCCGGCATAGAGCATTTGCAATCAAAATTATTAAACGAATTATCAGGTGGAGAACGGCAAAGAATCTATGTTGCGCGTGCGCTGACGAGCAAACCAAAAATCCTCATACTTGACGAACCTTTTGTGGGAATTGATATATCTGCCCAGGAAAATTTTTATGCATTTTTAAAACACCTCAATGAAAAATATAACATTACAATTCTTTTTGTTTCACACGATATAGACGTGATAAGCCAGGAGGCAAAGGGAATTTTTTGTCTTAACAAACGGTTGGTCTGTTCCGGTTCGCCAAAGCAGATACGGGAAGAGCATATTATTGAAAAACTGTACGGGAAAAAAATTACTTTTAAAAAACATCCTAAATCAAAAGCAGCTCTATCTAATATATGTTGGAAATATTTCAGTACGATTTTATGGTCAGGGCATTTGCCGCGGGAATACTTATCGGGATTATTGCGCCGTTAATCGGTATTTTTTTGGTTGTGCGGCGGTATTCTCTCATGGCAGATACGCTTGCACATGTGTCGCTTGTTGGGATAGCAGGCGCAATGCTATTGAATATCAATCCGGTCGCAGGAGCGTTGATAGCATCTGTTGCGGCATCAATCGGAATAGAACAGCTTCGGGAATCAAAAAAGATATTCGGGGAATCAATATTGGCGATATTTCTGTCGGGAAGTCTGGCAATAGCGGTAATTTTAATAAGCATACAGGGTAGTCTCAATATAAATATTTTCGGGTATTTGTTTGGAAGTATAACGACGGTGTCGTTGGAGGATTTATATATTATTCTGCTGTTTGGGCTTTTGCTTGTTTTTATTATTGCCGGACTGTATAAAAAGTTCTTTCTTATATCATATGACGAAGAATTGGCAAAAGCAAGCGGTTTGCCGGTAAAACAGCTGGGCATCCTGCTTACTGTTCTTGCAGGGATTGCGGTATCGTTGGCTATGAGGATTGTTGGGGTGCTTTTGGTGGGAGCCCTCATGGTGATTCCTGTTATTGCGGCTATACAATATAAGCAAGGATTTTTTCAAACAACGCTTCTTTCTGTTGCCTATTCTTTGCTTTCGGTTGTGTCGGGATTATATATATCATACTATCTTGGTCTCCCAAGCGGAGGAAGTATTGTTGTGGTTTCCCTTTTGATTTTTTGTGTGAGTTTTTTGGTACATAAAAAAAGTATGAATAGATAAAATACTGTATCGGAATTTGGTATAGTAACACTAATATGGTAAAAAAATTTGCGGTGTATATAAGTGCATTTCTTCTTTTGGGGTTTGTGAATGTGTATACTGCTAAAAAAATAAACGGAAAATCGCAAAAAACCCTTCTCATGCAAAAAATAATTGATACTATAGGGACAAACTATGATCCATCAACACAATTCAGCAGGACAACCCCTCTTGTGTTGGGCGAGTATACAAGTGAAATAATAACGGGCGATGGCCGCGTTGCAAACCTGAAGGCGTTTTTCCGCAGATACGGATCTCCACTGTACGATGAAGCAGAGCATATTGTGAATATATCCGACAAGTATCACTTTGATTACCGCCTGCTTCCCGCAATTGCCATGCAGGAGTCAAACCTGTGCAAATATATTCCCGAAGATTCCCATAACTGCTGGGGCTGGGGTATATACGGCACAACAGTTACGAAATTTGATTCGTACGCCGATGCGATTGAGACTGTTTCGCGGGGAATAAAAAAGAATTATATTGACAAAGGCCTCGTTACCGCAAGCAAGATTATGGAAAAATATACGCCGTCTTCAAACGGCAGCTGGGCAAAAGGGGTGAATACGTTTTTGAAAGTATTGGAATAGAACTATATAATTTCTTCCTTCTTCTTTTTTACAAACGATATCCATTCTTCCACGATTTCAAAAACAAGCTTGAAGGGAGCTTCTATGAGAAAATCAAAGATGAATATGAAGAAATTGAGCTTGGCAATTTCACTGCTGAAAAATTTGCCCAGAGACAGAACCGGCATGAAGAAAAAATCAACAAGGGGAGATAAAATACTTTCTTTTTCCTCAAGGCGGTATTCGTTGGCAATGTGCTTGATGCGGTAGGAGAAAAAGGCGACAACACTCACAAAAAAGATAAAGATTGCCTGACTGATAAGATTGAACTGAAGACTTAAAAGGCCTTTGTAGATAAGGTACAGCGTGATGATAAATGTCAGAGAATAAAAAATCGTAAAGCCGAAAATAAGGATGGGGCGTTTCTCATGAGTCTTGCGCGTCATAAAGGCAACATTGGTCTCAAACGAGGGGTCTTTGTCAATAATCTCCATAATGCGCTGGTAGATTTTTTTCGTATTTTCCTCGTCGGGCAGCCGGAAAAACGTAACGATGATAAACATGAGAAGCGGCGGAAACAGCGTGTTGATGCCGATTGCATTCCAGTTGACCTCGCCGTAAAAACGCTGGGAAAGCGGAATCTCCAGAATAAGCGCCAACACCATCTTGGTCAGGAAAATATAAATGAGACTGCGGATTGCAAGAACCCGAAGACGGGAGCCAACCTGCTGGTATTTGGTGCGGCACATGAGATCAACTTCCTGCCAAAGTTTGTCTTTGTCGGAAAGAATTACCCGGGCATCCGCAAACTTTGTCTTGACAATGTCAAACAGGATGAGAAACGGAGGAAGCTGTTTTCGGGCGAAGCGGGTAAGATTTTCAACTAATGGACTTTTGATCATCTGGTCTATTTTTTTGAATGATGTTGGAAGCTTGGATGCAAGATGATGAAGTTCCTCGGGCGTGTATGATGCAAGCTTTTGAAAAAACATAAGAAACAGATGGTAGCGCTGGTAGGAAGGATCGCTTTTGCGGTAGGCTTTTTCAAGCGCTGCAAGAAAGAAAGCGTCTTTCTGTTCTTCGGAAAGGTCTTCTATTTTTATTTTCTTCCGCAGGGTTTGGTAAATGAAAAAAGTAAAGTTGGCGTTTCTCGCTGTTCCTTCGGGATTGAGTGTCTCCTCTATTTCGCAGGTCAGAAGATCGGTGAGAAATTCATTCAAATAATTTCGTTCTTTGATGTCTCTTCCGGTTGTTGTAAGTTTTTTGAGCGTTAGTACCGCGTCTATAATATTCTGGATTTTCTTGACGTCTTCGCTGCCGAGCGACCCGTTGGGGAAATAGCGAGCCCACAAAAGCTCGCGCAATACATCCTCTGCTTCTCCATGCCCCTGCGGGTTAAGGGCAAGACGACGTTTTATAATGCGCTCTATGGCAGCTCTGCGAATCAGGTGATCGTCGTGGTATTCTACTGCGTTGCGGACTTTTTCGTAGACAAATGCGAAAAAAGAAACGGTCTGGGATACTGCAAGTTTGGAAAGGTCATCGGGTCTTATCTTGGCTTTGATTGCCTTGAGGTTGTCAAACAGGGCTTGGGTGAATTGGGAGAGTTCGAGATGTTTGGGCGAATTTTCTTTTTGAGGCTCCATGGTACAAATATTACGTGTTAAATGCTAAGTTCTAAAATTAAGACTTAAGATTTTATTTCTTTATCCCTTCCAACTTTGTAATAAGTTTTACAATTTCGCTTTGTTTTTCTTCCAGTAATTTCTTGCTGTCTGCTTCAATATTTAGGCGCAATAGCGGCTCTGTTTTTGACAGCCTGACATTGAACCACCAGTCGGCATACCAGAAGGTGATGCCGTCCAGATCGTCGGTCGTATCTGCTTTTTTTGCGTATTCTTCCCGTATGGAGGAGATTACATGATCCCTGTCTTCTACTTTGAAGTTGATTTCCCCCGATTGGTGATAGATGTCAAATTCTTTGCGGATCTGGGAAAGTTTTTTGCCGGTTGTTGACAACATTTGCAGAAGAATAAGGCCGGCAATAAGGGACGATTCGGTATTGTAATTTGCGCCGAAATAAAAATGCCCCGAGTGCTCGCCGGCAAAAACCGCCTGGTATTTTTTCATTGCCTCTTTTATAAACGAGTGGCCGACGCGGGTGCGAACCGGGAAACTTTCGTATTTGCGTATGGTGTCGGGTACAATGCGGCCGCAGATGGCGTTGTACAGGTAATATCCTTTTTGTTTGGGGAGAAAATACGAGGCAAGAAGAGCGGTTGTGATAGTGCCTGATAATTTTACGCCGGTTTCGTCTATGAAAAACGCGCGGTCGGCGTCCCCGTCTATGGCAATGCCGATGTCTGCCTTGGTTTTTTTGATTTCTGTGATGAGGTCTTTGGTATTTTCGTCTTTGAGGGGGTCGGGCAGGTGGTGGGGAAATGTGCCGTCGGGGTCAAGGTACAGGGGAATGATATGTACCGGAAGGATTTCCTGCATTTTTTGCCATGCAGGGCCACCCATGCCGTTTCCGGCGTCTACAACGACATTGAGTTTTTTCAAGGAGGCAATGTCTATAAAGCTTAGAGCATGCTCAATCCACTCTTTGAAAATATTTTTGTGAGTGATCTTGCCTTTTTGGACTGATTTCGGGGGGGATATGTTCATGAATTCTTTTATTTCCGGCAGGCCGAATCCGCTATGGAGAGGAACAACTCCTTTGGTGACGATTTTTGCTCCGTTGTATTCCGCGGGGTTGTGGGAGGCTGATACGATGATATTTGCTTCTAACTGGTATTTGCCGGAGGCGAAATTGTGCATCTCGGTTGATATCTGGCCGAAGTCAACGACGTTGACGCCGTACTCGGTGATGCCGGTTATAAGGCTTTTGGCAAGGGACGGCGAGGAAAGCCGGGTATCATGACCAACGCCTACGGCGCCTGTTTTGACGTAGAGTGCGAGGGCTTTGCCGAGGTGGTAATAAAATTCTTCGTTAATGTCCGTTGGATATATGGCGCGGATGTCGTAATCGTGAAATGCGGAAAGGTTAAGAGTGGGCATATGAGGATTATTATACTATAAAACAAAAGTTGTTATTTTCGGGAAAAATCCTTTCTATACTTTGGAGGAAGTTTGCCGGGATGGAGAGTAACTAAGGATTGGTATTCTGGGTTTTTAATATTTTCAAAAACGAATTTTTCTGCAAAAACTTCTAACTGATTTTTTCTGTAAAAAAATTTACCAAATAAAGGTAAATCGCATAAAAAATATGTCCCGAGACTAAAAATTATTTGTAACATTTTAATAAAATCTTCCTTATTTGGTTTAGAGGCGTAAAAAACTTTAAAATCTACAGCATTACCTATTTCATGAAGCAGCTTGAGATCTAATATCTTATTAGTTGCTTTTAACAAAAGTTTTCCAGCGAATTTTTTCCCCCTTTTTACTGGGGCATATAATAAATACTTTGCTAAACGTTCAGTAAATAATAAATCCCCAAATACATCATCAGAAGGAGATATTTCGCGAGAAATTACTTTCTCAACATTAGTCGTCTGCTTTACGAGGCTTTTGTACCTGTGACCAACAAATATACCTATAGATTTTTTTTTAAAATCATGAGTTCTTTCATAGTCTTGGTTTTTAGCATAATTTTCTGCTAATTGAAAAGAATATTTTTCAGCAACGTTTTTTGGTACACCGTTTTCCACAAGAATTTTTCTTGCCAGTTGAGTATCAAGACTTGCAGAATAACGAATCCAATATTGATGTTTTTGATCCGGTTTACGGAAATGTAATCGTTCTTTCATAACCTATAATATTATATCAGAAATTTTCTGGTTTGCGATTTATGATTTTTGATTTACAACTTTTATCCGATCGTATTATAGGTGTATACTCTGTGGAGTGTAATGCCTAAAATTACAAAACCGTGCGTAATTGGAATGATAACTATAGATTGCTATGACACTCCGTTTCACTTCGGAGGTGGAACGTGATGCGAGATAGAAGATTGCAACAATTAAATAAATAAATTCCGATTCTACTTACAAATACTTACAAAAAATAACAGGCGAGGATTTCCATGGATTTTTTTATGCCGTGAGGGTTGGCTCCTGTCTTGGTGGAAATATCAATGCGGATAAGGCCTTCGTAGAAGGTAAGCAATGGTTCCAGATTCCAGAGCTTTGCCTGGGATATGAATTTCTGCTGTTGCCATGGTTGGAGATTGGCAGGCGGATGGCCGAGTATTGACAGGATGACGTTTCTCACGTGGCGATGGAGCATGACAAACATAAAATATTCATCTGTTGATTGGCTCAGCGCCTCAAGTGCTTTAAGGAACGTTATTTTATTTGTCGGAGTACACATATCCAGAAGTTTGAAGATAGTACTGCTGGGCTTAAATTCCTTGATCTGTCCTATTCCTTTGAGTTTTATTTCCCTGCCTCCTGTCTGTTCCCAGATATAAAGCTCTGCGTCTTTTGCATCGGCGATTTTTGTGAGAATATCGGTCAGCTGATCCCCTTTTTTGCGGGAGATGAGTTTGTTGATGTGCTCTGTAAAAAAGATGAGGCGTTCTCCAAAAAGAGAGGTTGATTCGGCAAGCCATTTCGGGATTTCGGCAAGTTCGGAAGAAGCGATATATTTTACCTCATTTCCCTTTGATGCAAAAGAAGACTTGAGGTCTGAAAAGTATTTGCGGGAGGCGGTTGTATCCTCTCCGCAGATGATGGTAAGCATGGACTAATTGTAGCAGAGTTTGTGGAATGAAGGTAATTTTAGCACTCAACGTGCGATACTGATGTATCGATACATCGATACTTTTGAGGCTGAAAAATGGGGAAATAATGAAAAAGTACGGAAATTTGTGGAAATTGATAGAAATTCGTAGAAATGTATTGGTAAAAATCCGGAAATGGCAATTGTTGAGCATGGTATACTACATATATGTTTGATGTCATTTCTATCGGCCATGCGGTGGTGGATTTGTACTTCAAGGGAGATTCGCTGACGCATGATGAGGAGCGTTTTCACCTGGCAATCGGCGGCAAATATACGGCAGATCATTTTTATGAGGGGGTCGGCGGAGGCGGGGCAAATGTTGCGATAGGACTCGCCCGAAACGGCATAAAGACCGCTCTTTTTTCCATAATCGGCAATAATCCGTTCCGGAATCTGATCCTGGATAAACTTCGCGAACAATCGGTTGATACGTCGCTCTGCCTTGTAAAAGACGACTACACAAGTATTTCCTCCATTCTTCTCAATGAAAAGGGCGAGAAAACCGTAGTTCACTATCACTCGGCAAAGCAGCACGTGTTTTCCGGCGAGTCTGTTATGGAAAATTTGAAGAATGCAAAGGCCGTGTATTTCGGCAATCTGCCGGATGTGCCGGTTGCGGAGCGGGTCAAGTGTTTGTGGTTTTTGAAAGAAAACG